>CAMTBF010000525.1 GCA_947068385.1 uncultured Lachnospiraceae bacterium | reverse complement strand
GGCATGAAGAAGGCCACCGAGTGCGCCGTGGAAGCCATCTCCAAGATGAGCCAGAAGGTCAACGGCAAGGAGCACATCGCCAGGGTCGCAGCCATCTCCGCAGGGGATGACGAGGTAGGGCAGCTTGTGGCGGATGCCATGGAGAAGGTCAGCGGGGACGGCGTCATCACCATCGAGGAGTCCAAGACCATGCAGACCGAGCTGGACCTGGTGGAGGGCATGCAGTTCGACAGAGGCTATATCTCCGCTTATATGGCCACGGACATGGACAAGATGGAGGCTACATTAGAGAATCCCTGCATCCTGATCACAGACAAGAAGATCTCCAATATCCAGGAGATCCTGCCCATCCTGGAGCAGATCGTACAGTCCGGCGCCAAGCTCCTGATCATCGCCGAGGATGTGGAGGGCGAGGCCCTGACCACATTGATCGTGAACAAGCTGCGCGGCACCTTCAACGTAGTGGCCGTGAAGGCTCCCGGCTACGGCGACAGGAGGAAGGATATGCTGCAGGACATCGCCATCCTCACCGGCGGTACCGTCATCAGCTCCGATTTGGGCTATGAGCTCAAGGATACCACCATGGATATGCTGGGCCATGCCAAGTCCGTGAAGGTCCAGAAGGAGAACACCGTCATCGTGGACGGCGAGGGCGAGAAGGATGAGATCCAGGCCCGTATCGCGCAGATCAAGAAGCAGATCGAGGAGACCACTTCCGATTTCGACAGGGAGAAGCTCCAGGAGAGGCTGGCCAAGCTGGCTGGCGGCGTTGCCGTCATCCGCGTAGGCGCTGCCACCGAGACCGAGATGAAGGAGGCCAAGCTGCGCATGGAGGACGCTCTGGCAGCCACCAGGGCAGCCGTGGAGGAAGGCATCATCTGCGGCGGCGGTTCCGCTTATATCCATGCGGCCAAGGAAGTCAGCAAGCTTGCCGAGACCCTGGAGGGTGACGAGAAGACAGGCGCAGGCATCGTCCTGAAGGCCCTGGAGTCCCCGCTGTACCACATCGCCGCGAACGCAGGCTTAGAGGGCAGCGTCATCATCAACAAGGTGCGCGAGTCCGATCAGGGCGTAGGCTTCGACGTGCTGAAGGAAGAGTATGTGAACATGGTGGATGCAGGAATCCTGGATCCCGCCAAGGTGACAAGGAGCGCCCTGCAGAACGCTACCAGCGTAGCCAGCACCCTGCTGACCACCGAGAGCGTAGTGGCCAACATCAAGGAGGAGACTCCCGCCATGCCCGCAGGCGCAGGCGGAATGGGCGGCATGATGTAATCGCCCGGAAGGCTTCCTGAGACGGGAATGGCAGAAACGGAATAGAAAGACGCAATAGATAGAACCGGAGGGGCCGCGCAAAGCGCGGCTCCTTTTTTCGCGACAGTTTTTCTTCGGGGATTCCAAATGGATGCCGTTTATGGTAAGATAATGGAAAACAGACAGGAGGGCACAGCAATGAACCGTTTTGAATATGTGGTAGCGTCCATCGAGGGAGATTACGCGAACCTGAAGCGCACGGACATCGAATCCGACGAGCTGAAGCTGGTGGCCAGGGCGCTTCTGCCGCCGGAGATCGCGGAGGGGACAAGGCTCCTCTACGAGTGGATGGAGTACAGCATCCTTTGATTTTCTACCTTTCATATATCAAAATTTACCTCTTGCGCAAAAAGCATTTACAGATTCCGGTTTTCCTGTATACTAAGGCTATGGAAAAAACCAGGCCAGCGCAGCAGCAGTAGAGGAAAACACATGAAGGTAAAAATCGAGATCGATGAGGGGATGCCGGAGGAGGAAGTGGTCATCCGGTGCCCCGGGCTGAGCGATTCCGTCATCGCGCTCCAGAACTACATATCGAAGCAGGGCAGCGCGAAGAGATGCCTCTCCCTGAAAAAGGGGGAGACGGAGTTCTACGTCCCCATAGAGGAAATCTATTTCTTCGAGACGGAGGGCCGGGAGCTGCGGGCCCACACGGCGGAGCGGATCTTCTCCTGCGGCTACAAGCTCTACGAGCTGGAGGAGCTGCTGCCCGGAAGCTTCATGCGGGTGTCGAAATCCACCATCGCCAACCTGGACTTCGTCTACTCCATCACCAGGAACCTGACGGCCTCCAGCGTCATGGAGTTCGCGGGGACGAAGAAGAAGGCCATGGTGTCCAGGGCTTATTTCAAAGCGGTGACGGAGCGGCTGAAAGCCCGGAAGCTGGGGATATGACGGAAAAACGATTGAATAAATGCGGAAAAGAGGCAAAAAGAAATGAGACGAAAGAATGTGTTCTGGGGCATAGTGCTCCTGGCGGGAGCGGCGGCGTTATTGCTCAGCAGACTTGGTTTTTTGGGGGGCATCGGCTTCTGGCCGATGGTGTTGAGTATAGCCTTGCTCGCGATTCTTATCAAGGAGGGCATCGAAAAAAGGAGCTTTCAGGGGCTATTGTTTCCTTTGGCCTTCCTGATTATAGTAAACGACAAGCTGCTGGGGTTGGAGGCCATCACACCCTGGCCCGTGCTGGGAGCGGCAGTGCTGGGGAGCCTGGGCCTGGACCGCCTGTTCCCGGGCTTTAAGAGGAGACGCTCTGGCCATTCGAAAAGGGGAGGGTGGGGGCAGGACAAGGGAACCGAGGAGTACACCGGTGAAAACGGCAGAATCTTCTATAAGAACAATTTCGGAGATTCCACCAAATATGCCTCGGGGGTAGTGGGCCGCATCGAAGTGACGAACAGCTTCGGCTCCATCCAGGTTTATCTCACGGAGACGCTGCTGGTAGACCACAGTGCGGAGGTGTATGTGGAGAATTCCTTTGGCAGCATCGTCATCTATGTGCCGGCCGTATGGAAGGTGGTGCTGGATGTGCAGGCCTCTTTCGGCAGCGTGGAGGAGAACGGGAAATGCAAT
>CAMTBF010000524.1 GCA_947068385.1 uncultured Lachnospiraceae bacterium | reverse complement strand
TTTTCGGGCTGTCTGGGGCTGGGGCTGTGGTACAGGCAGCAGTTCGGCGCAAGGATAAAGGCGCTGCGCTGCCTGGAGCATATCCTGGAGCTCCTGGCCAGCGAGGTGCGCTACGGGCGGGCTGCGCTGCCGGAGTGCTGCAGCCATCTGGCGGCAGACCTGCAGGCGCCGTTCAGGGAGGCCTTCGGGGAGGTGGGGCGCAGGATGGAGGAGAACATGGGAGCCTCCTTCGGGGAGGTCTTCCGGGAGGAGCTGGGGAAAGCGCTGGCAGGCCTTCCCCTTCAGGAGGCGGACAGGGAGGATTTCCTGAGGTTCGCCTGCCAGACGGGGTTCTCGGACTGCGAGATGCAGCTGCGTGCCATAGAGCGCAGCGCCGGGCTCCTGGGGGCCACCAGGGAGAGGCTGGAGCGGGAGCACGGGGAGAAGTGCAGGATGGCCGTGGGGCTTGGGGCCATGGGGGGACTGTTGCTGATATTGGTGTTCTTGTGACGGACGGTTCGATAGAGAGGTTTGGAAGAGTGAGGGGCCATGGGAGTAAGTCTGATATTTAAGATAGCGGCAGTGGGAATATTGGTGACCATATTGAGCCAGATTTTGAAGCACAGCGGCAGGGAGGAGCATGCCTTCCTGATCAGCCTGGCCGGACTGATACTGGTCCTGACCTGGATCGTGCCCTACATCTATGAGCTGTTCCAGACGATTCAGACACTGTTCGCTTTGTAGGAGGGGATATGACGGAGCTTGTAAAGGTTGGATTCTTAGGGATAGCGGGCGTGCTGCTGGCGGTGCAGTTTCGGGGGAGCAAGCCGGAGTACGCCACCTACATCGGACTGGCAGTCGGCATCATCATCTTCTGCTTCTCCATGCGGCAGATGGAGACCATCACAGGGCAGTTCATGAAGATCAGGAGCTATCTGAGCGGGTCTGAGGAATATCTGTCCATCCTCTTCCGGGTAATCGGGATTACGTATATCTGCGAATTCAGCTCCGATATCTGCAGGGATGCCGGGTATCAGGCCGTGGCAGGGCAGATCGAGGTGCTGGGGAAGCTGGTGGTGATGTTCGCGGGGCTGCCGATTCTGTTCGCGGTGATTGAGCAGATACAGAGCTTTCTGTGAACCACAGGGCCGGGGCGGCAGGGGATGAAGGGCAGCCGCGGGCGGCCATGGGCACGGGCCGGGGAGAGGGCAGCGGGCCCAGGGAGGACGGCATATGGAGATGGATTTGAATCTGGTCTGGCAGGACTTCGGGCTGGACAGGCTTCAGGAGGGGATCCTGCGCCTGTTCCCGGAGCGGCGGCTGAACCTGGAGGAGCTTCTGGGGGAGGTGATGACAGGGGACGTGTTCGGGGCGCTGGCCGCCCTGTTCCGGGACGGCATCACGGATTTCTTCACCCAGATCGCGGGCATGCGGAATGTGTTCGTCTGGCTGCTGGTGCTGGGCATCGTATCCTCCCTGATGACGCATTTCGTGGAGATCTTCGACAGGCGGCAGGTGGCGGACATGGGCTTCTATTTCATGTACCTGCTCTTTACCGCGGTGCTGCTGAAATGCTTCACCCAGGCGGCGGACATCGCCAGGCAGACGGTGGAGAACATCATCCTGTTCGTGAAGCTCCTGGTGCCCGCCTATCTGCTGACCGTGGGCATCTCCACCGGCGCGGCCACGGCGGGGGCAGCGTACCAGATGATGCTGTTCGCCGTGTACGGGGTGGAGTATATCCTGGTGAAAGGGCTCCTGCCCTTCATCGGCAGCTACAGCATGCTGTCCGTGGTGAACGGCATCTGGGCGGAGGAGAAGCTCTCCCCCCTGATCGACCTGCTGGGCAAGGCCGTGGGCTGGGTGCTCAAGGGGGCGCTGGGGGCGGTGACGGGCATCAGCATATTCCAGCGGCTGATCGCCCCGGTGCTGGACTCGGCCAGGAATTCGGCGCTCCAAAGGCTGGTCTCGGCCATACCGGGGGTGGGGGCCGCGGCGGGAGGCGTGGTGGAGATGGTGGTGGGGTCCGCCATGGTCATCCGTAACAGCGTGGGCCTGGTGCTGCTGATACTGCTCTTGCTGCTGTGCGCCGTGCCGGTGTGCAAGATTGCCATGATTGCGGTCCTGTTAAAGTGCGCGGCGGCCTTTATGGGCATCGTCAGCGACAGGCGGATCACGGCCTGCGTGAACCGGATCGGGGACGCGTCCATGCTGCTCCTGCGCACCACCGGGACGGCGATGCTGCTGTTTCTCGTCGCCATAGCGGTGGCGGCGCTATAGTAGTGCGGAGCGGGCAGATGCGCTTTGGGATAGCTGCGCCTGCCTGCGCGGGAAGGGGGAAATATGGGAAACGCATTGTTCCAGGCAATCTGCCGGATGGGGATCTTCATGATATGCGCCCAGGCGGTGGTGCATTTCAGGCCCAAGGAGTCCTATGAAAAATATCTGAAGCTCCTGGTCAGCGTCATCGTGCTGATACAGGTGTTCCTGCCCATCGGAAGCTTCCTCCTGGGGGAGGGCAGGCAGAACGCGGCCAGGGCGCTGGAGCAGTTCGGGCGGGAGCTGGAGCAGGGCCTGGAGGATGCCGCCGGGGAGGCCGCGGCTGCGGACGGGCTGCTGGAGCAGATGACCCTGGAGGAGGTCATGCGCCGCCTGGAGCAGCAGGGGGAGACGCAGGAGGGGGCCCCGGAAGAGGGGGCGCTGCAGGAAGACATCCAGGACGGGGGCCCAGGGCCGGAGGAGATGCAGGAGGACAGCATGGGCAGAAGCTCTCCGGAGGAAGAGGGACTGCCGGAAGAGGGCGTACAGAGCGGGAACCCGGGACAGCAGGGAGGGCTGTCGGAAGGGAATGCCCAGGGCGGAAATCCGGGGCAGCAGAAGGGGCAGGCGGACGAGGGCGGGGCTGGTTGGAGG
>CAMTBF010000523.1 GCA_947068385.1 uncultured Lachnospiraceae bacterium | reverse complement strand
ATACCACGAAGCATGGCAGCGGAGCGCGGAGAGGACAAGCCAATCAAGAAGTCCGACCACTGCATGGACGCCTTAAGATATTTTGCATATACGGTCATCCGGAAGCCGAACGGGATGTCCATCCTGAAATAGGGAGGTGGTCTGCGCAATGGAACTGGAAGTCATGAAGAAGCTGATAAAGAGGTATGAGCCCGGCCATGCGGACTTCGCCAGAAGGTGCAGCATAGCGGAGCGCTACTACCGCAACCGGACGGACATCTTCCTGCAGCAGAAGAAGGAGGATGAAGAGGGGAACCCGATGCGGAACGCGGACAACCGCATCCCCCATAACTTCCACGGCCTGATCGTCAACCAGAAGGCATCCTATGCCTTCACGGCCCCGCCGCTCTTCAACATTGGCAGCGGGCAGGCGAACCAGAAGATCATGGACGCCCTGGGGGACGGCTACAAAAAGGCCTGCATGGAGCTGTGCGTGAACGCAGCGAACTGCGGCATCGCCTGGGCGCACTACTGGCGAGGCGACGAGGGCTTCGAATGGGCCATCGTGGACAGCAAGGAGATTATCCCGGTGATGTCCAGGAAGCTGAAGCGGAAGCTGCTGGGGGTCTTCCGGGCATACGCGGACACCGATGAGACAACCGGGGATGCCTATATGGTGTATGAGTATTGGACGGAGACGGAATGCCAGGCGTTCCGCCGCAGGATGGAGGACACGGTGGACGAAGGTCTGTTCTATTACGACATGTTCCTGGATCCGGAAACGGGGGAGATGGCATCGCAGTACCGGCACGACATGGGGGAGGTGCCGTTCATCCCTTTCCGGAACAACAACATCGACACGGACGACCTGGCCAACATCAAGCCGCTGATTGACGTCTATGACAAGGTCTTCAGCGGCTTCGTCAATGACCTGGACGACATCCAGGAGCTGATATTCGTCCTGGTGGGATACGGCGGCGAGAAGCTGAACGGGTTCCTACAGGATCTAAAGAAATACAAGACCATCAAGCTGGATGCCGATGATAATTCCGATGCGAGGACGCTGAGCATAGAGATCCCGGTGGAGGCCCGGAACGCGGTGCTGGAGGCCACCAGGAAGGCGATATTCGAGCAGGGCCAGGGCTTCGACCCGCAGCCGGAAACCTTCGGCAACCAGAGCGGAGAGGCCCTGAAGTTCATGTACGCCATGCTGGAGATGAAGACGGGCCTGATGCAGACCGAATTTGAGACTGGATTCGCGAAGCTGGTCAGGGCCATCTGCCGCTTCCACGGCCTGCGGTGCGACAAGATCGTCCAAGTGTGGACGCGGACGTCCATCAAGAACGACACGGAGCTGGCCCAGATATGCCAGCAGAGCGTAGGCATCGTGTCAAGGAAGACGATACTGGCGAGCCATCCGCTGGTGGAGGACGTGGAAGAGGAGCTGAAGCAGCTGGCGGCCGAGGAGAAGGAGGACCAGGAGAAGGCGGAGCAGTATGGGGAGGCTTTCGGCAATGCCAGGAAGGGCGATGAAGGAGGCGGGGGCGGCGTAGGAGACGATGAAGAATGAAAGGTACTGGGCGGAGAGGTTCAGGCAACTCGAGGCGTCCCAGCATGGCGCATCGGAAAGGCTGGCCGAAGAGATCCGGCGGCAGATGCGCAGGGCGGAAGCGGAAATCGAAAGGAAGATTGACGCATGGTATGGGCGGCTGATGGCGAACAATGGGGTGTCCATGGCAGAGGCCAGGAGGCTCCTGAACAGCAAGGAGCTGGAGGAGTTCCGCTGGGACGTGGATGACTACATCCGACACGGCGAGGAGAACGCATACAGCCAGCAGTGGATGAAGCAGCTGGAGAACGCATCGGCCAGGGCGCACATCAGCCGGCTGGAGCAGATGAAGCTCCAGGTGCAGCAGGAGGCGGAGAAGCTGTACGGGAACTATCTGGACGGCGTAGACCGCCATATGAAGTCGCTGTACGAAGAGGGGTTCTATAAGACCGCCTACGAGATACAGAAAGGCGTGGGCGTTGGATGGAACCTGTCCGGAATCGATTCCGACAGGCTCGAAAAGATTATCAGGAAGCCATGGGCGGCTGACGGGAAGAACTTTTCGGAGCGCATATGGAGCAGCAAGCAGCAGCTTATTGAGAACGTGCACACCTCGCTGACGCAGATGTGCATCCTTGGCCAGTCTCCCGACAGGGCAATCGATTCCCTTGCCAAGGCCATGCGGACGTCGAGGAACCAGGCGGGGCGGCTCATCATGACGGAGTCCGCCTTCTTCGGCTCGGAGGCCCGGAAGGACAGCTTCCGGGAACTGGGGGTGGAGCAGTATGAGATAGTGGCGACATTGGATTCGTCCACTTCTGAAATCTGCCGGGAGATGGACGGAAAGGTGTTCCCTATGTCGGAGTACAAATCAGGCTCCACGGCACCACCGTTCCATGTATGGTGCCGGACGACTACAGTCCCCGCTTTCGGGGATGAATTCGATAAGATTGGGGAACGGGCTGCCCGAAACCAGGAGACAGGGAAGACTTACTATGTTCCCGCCGATATGACGTATCGAGAGTGGGAAAAAGCCTTTGTGGAAGGCGATAAATCAGGCTTGCAAGGGATTGGCCCTGATGATATAATGAAGAAAAAGCCGGAAGTCAAGGAACTGAACAAACTGAAACAGTCCGGCATGACTGAAACAGAATACCAGGAGTATCTGAGTATTATCAGGAATCACGGCAATGAAGATATCATCAGGTTGTATAGTGAATACGCGGATAGAATTACAAAAGTGAGTCTGACGGCCCAAAGTGGGGCATATCAACCAGCATCTATTACCCTGAATTTCACATACCCCCAATATGCCGTCAAACTCGGCCTTGTCATCAAAGAAATGCCCATATTCATGCGCCAATGTGCCATATTTATCCATAT
>CAMTBF010000522.1 GCA_947068385.1 uncultured Lachnospiraceae bacterium | reverse complement strand
TTTTGAACGCAGTCCTATCAATTTTATTTTCTTCACAAAGACACTCCGGCAATCTTTCAGGGGGCACAGAAGCGCCCCCGTTTCCATTTGTCACAAATCGCGTTATCTCGTATAGTTCGCGTAGATTTCCTGGCACAGCGCCAGATATTCCTCGCTGTTCATGCCTTTCAGCTCTTCGAAGAACTGATCCAGCTCCTCGATAGGCCTCTGCCCCACCACGAACTTCGCGGTCTCCGCTTTCACATAGTCGTTTATTACAGTCCTCAGATCCGTATACCTTATGCTCTGCTCCCCCGTCATATAGGGCGTCGGAAGCGGATCCACCAGATACTGGTTCTGTGCGGTATAAACCTGGTAGCAATAGTGGTCGTCAGGGTCGGCGAGGTTCAGCTCCCTGGGCTGAGGGTCCTCCACGCCCAGCATCTCCCTGGCATGCAGCTCCCCGTAATTCCGGTTGGCGTTGATACGGGAGGAGATCCTGAGCTTATTGCAGGCATACGCATAGGTAGACTCATATTCGCCGGAAAGCACTTCCTTGTACTCCACATCTGACTGGTCCTGGGTCAGGACGAAGCCGCCCACGATGCCCAGGGTATCCGGGCTGCCCTCCGCAGGGCCTTTCTCGGCATATACGGAGCCCTCAGGCGTATAGATGTAATCCAGCAGCCTCATGCACAGCTCCGGATATTCGGTGTCCGCGGATATCAGTATATAGCTGTCTTCATACACGGGCAGTTTAACGGAGACCGGCGTATCGCACCACTGGCTGGTGAGCGGGGAGGCGGCGATGAAATCCTCCCAGCCCGTCTCCAGGGAGAGGTAGGGCGCGTAATCGGCCTGTACGCCGCATTTGCGCTCCGCCATGAGGGCGCGCTCCTCCGTCTCGTCCATGGTATAGTAATCGGGATGGAGGAGCCCTTCCGTGTAGAGCGTGTTCATCAGCTTAATGTACTCGCCGTATTTTTCCTGCAGGCAGGGCACCACGATGGCCTGTTCCGCCTCGTCCCAGACCGGATCCACTGCGCCTCCTGTCCATCCGAAGGCTGTCATCAGGTAATCCTCCAGGGTCGCCGTGGACAGAATCGGATAGAACTCATCCACGCCCAAATCCGCAGGATCCAGCTCTTTGAACGCCCGGCACATGTCCACGAACCCGTCCAGGGTCTTCGGCGCTTCCTCCATGCCGATGGCCTTCAGGTACTTGGTGTCGATGAACACACGCTCCGCTCCGATCGTGTCGGGCCTTCCGGGACGCACTGCATTTATGACGGGCAGGGTATACATCTTGCCATCGATTGTGGTATATGCTGTTTTTGCCTCCTCGTACTCGTTCAGTGTCTGAAGGATATAGGGCGTCAGCTCTTCGCTGAAATAATCGCTCATGGGCAGGAACATGCCGCCCTCCACGCCGTACTGCACGATTTCCGAATTGGTGATCCCGATGCTCAGCATCATGTCCGGCAGGTCGTCCGATGCCAGCATCAGGTTCTTGCGCTCCTCCATGTTCTCCTCTGTGAGCTCCTCAATCTCCAGATTGATGTTCAGCTCCTGCTCTATAAACTGGACGAACCAGCTCTCCTCTATGTCGCTGTTGCCGATCACGTCCCTCTTGACCGCCAGCCTCAGCGTGATGTCCTCCCCCTCTTTTACGATGGGCCGGTAGGAATCCAGGTTCAGGTAGTCGGGATACTGCCCCGCCGCCCCGGACTCGCTTTCCTGGGACACGTCCTCCCCGGACTCCGTCCCTTCTCCCTGGGAAGATGCCGAAGCGCCCTCCCCGGAAGGCTCCTGCCCGGATTCGGGCGCGCCGCCCGTCCCTCCGCAGCCTGCCAGCAGGCATGCGGACATTCCTGTCGCGATCAGTGTTCTGATTATTTTCTTCATATTGTTATCCTTTCTCATCCTTCTACTCTTTTACTGCCCCTATCATGACGCCCTTCACGAAATATTTCTGTACGAAAGGATACGTGACCAATAGAGGGAAACTTCCGATAAATACCATCGCATACTTCATCGTGTATGCCGCCCTGGCGCGCTTCACGCTTTCCATCAGGGCCTCCGCATTCAGCTTGCTGCTTTTCAGCACTTCCTCATTCAGCGCGTTCTGGTTCAGGATCAATACCTTCCGCAGCGCCAGCTGCAGCGGCTCCAGGGCCTTGTCGGAAATGTAGATCAGGGCATCGAAATACCCGTTCCAATGTCCTACAGCGTAGTACAGGACCATGACGGCTATGATAGGCTTCGCCAGCGGGAGCGCTATGGAGAAGAACTTCCTGTACTCCCCTGCCCCATCGATATCCGCGGCCTCGTACAGCGTGTCCGATATACTGGTGCTGAAATACACTCTGGAGACGATCAGGTTATAGACGCTCAGCCCGCCCATGACGACCATTATGGTTCTGGTGTTCAACAGCCCCATGCCCTTCACCAGCAGGTAGGTGGGAACCAGCCCGCCGCCAAAGTACATCGTGATGAAGAACACTGTCATGATGCCGCTCCTGAACGGCAGGTACTTCTTGCTCAGCGCGTAGGCCGCGGGAATCGTCAAAAAGAGATTGAACAGGGTCCCCATCACGGTATAGTACAGCGAATTCACATAGCCGGTCCAGATGGGCTTGTATGCGAGCACCTGTTTGTACGCGTCCATCGTGGCATTGACCGGAGCCCATACCACCTCCCCACTGGCGACGGCATTGGGATCCGACAGGGACGCTATCACCGTGTAATACAGCGGGTAGGCGGCAAGGAACAGCACAGCCAGCATGATCAGCGTATTGCACACATCGAACAAACTCGTCTTTTTCTTTGTTTTCATGGAGCCTCCTACCAGATTCCCGTTCCGGAAACCTTCTTGCATATGGTGTTGGTTCATTGATCTGCGCATCTGTACCCACCTTAACTGGTACTGTCACTTC
>CAMTBF010000521.1 GCA_947068385.1 uncultured Lachnospiraceae bacterium | reverse complement strand
TCCCGTCATGTTCATGAGCAAGGACGACATCACGGAGCTGTCCAACCTGCAGGCCGATATCGAGAAGACAGTAAGGGCCGCGAAATCCGGGTGGATCCGCGACGGCTTCACCGATGCGGACTGGGATCAGTATCTGAAGGATCTGGATGCCTATGGGCTGGACAGATATATCGGGATCTTCCAGAAATATCTTGACAACTACTTCGCAGAGTAGGATATGCGACAGGCAGCCATTCAGCTCTTCGAAAGGAGACAGCTGAATGGCTGTTTTCAAACAAAAAAGGAATCAGGAGCGGAAATATTATGATGACGAGTCAGACATTGAGGGAAGCGCGAAAATATGAAGAGACCTTCGAGAAGATGATACCAGAAGAGGAAAGGCCCGCCTTCCATCTGTCCACGCGCACCGGATGGATGAACGATCCCAACGGCTTTTCCTATTATCAGGGGAAATACCATATGTTCTACCAGTACAACCCCTATAATTCCCACTGGGGCCCCATGCACTGGGGCCATGCAGTGAGCACGGATCTCCTGCACTGGGAATACCTTCCCGCCGCCCTGGCCCCGGATGAGGCCTATGACCGGGACGGCTGCTTTTCCGGCAGCGCGGTGGAGCTTCCCGACGGCAGGCAGCTTTTGATGTATACCGGCGTGGTGAACGAGCGCCAGCCTAACGGAGGGCATACGGAGGTGCAGACCCAGTGCCTGGCCGTGGGGGACGGGACAGACTATGAGAAGTATGAGCACAATCCGGTGCTGGACGAGAGGGACCTGCCGGAGGGCTCCAGCCGCAACGATTTCCGGGATCCCAAAATGTGGCAGGAGGAGGAGGACGGGAGCTATTGCTGCGTGATAGGCAACAGGCCGGCGGACGGAAGCGGCCAGCTCCTGCTCTATGAAAGCGGGGACGGATTCCACTGGACATTCAAAAGCGTGCTGGCGTCCAACAACAACCGCATCGGCAGGATGTGGGAGTGCCCCGATTTCTTCCGGCTGGACGGGAAATGGGTGATCCTCACCAGCCCCCAGGACATGCTGTCCCAGGGCTTCGAGTACCACAATGGCAACGGGACGCTGTGCCTGATCGGCGATTACGACAGGGAGGCCGGGAAGTTCATTGAGGAGAGCGACCAGTCCATCGACTACGGCATCGACTTCTATGCGCCCCAGACCGTGCTGACGCCGGACGGGAGGCGGGTGATGATCGGATGGATGCAGAACTGGGACACCTGCAACCACAGGAGGAAGCATGACGAGGCCTGGTTCGGACAGATGAGCCTGCCCCGGGAGATTTCCATCCAGAACGGCAGGCTCTACCAGAAGCCTGTCCGGGAGCTGGAGGACATGAGATGTAACAGGGTCGCCTTTGAGAACCTTACCTTCTCGGGTAACGTCTATCCGGAGGGCCTGAAGGGGCGCAGGGTGGACATGGAGATCGTGGTGCGCCCGGTGGAGGGCTGCGACATGTACCGGAAATTCGCGGTGCGGTTCGCCCGCAGCGACCAGTACCAGACCTCTTTCAGCTACAGGCCCGGCGAATCCGTGCTCAAGGTGGACAGGAAGTTCTCCGGCTCCCGGAGGGCCATCATCCACCAGCGGCGCAGCAAGGTGGAGTGCAGGGACGGCGTGCTGAAGCTGCGGATCATCCTGGACCGCTTCAGCGTGGAGGCCTTCGTCAACGATGGGGAGCAGGTCATGACCGCCGTCCTGTACACGGATCAGGAGGCGGACGGAATCTATTTCTCCGCGGACGGGACCGTGAGCATAGACGTGACAAAATATGATCTGGTATGATATGATACCAGTATGAATGAGGCGCTGTGGGGGGGATGGGGCGTTTTCCGGCAGCGCCTGTTTTCCTAAGGGAAAGGAGACAGGCATATGGACAACAGGGAGAGAAGGGACGCAGGGCTGGCCTACATTGCGGACGGCAGCGTCTTCCAGGAAATGCAGGAGTGTAAGAAAATCCTGCAGAGGCTGAACTTTATGGACCGCACGGACTTTGGGGGGATCGCGGAGACGGTGAAGGAGCTTTTAGGGGAGTCCGAGGGGGCTTTCATCAACCCGCCCTTCTACTGCGACTACGGAAAGCACATCCGCACAGGGAAGAGCTTCTTCGCCAACTACAACTGCACGCTCCTGGACGTGGCGGAGATCCGGATCGGCGACAACTGCCAGCTGGCCCCCAACGTGTCGATTTACACCGCCGGGCATCCAGTCCATCCCGTCACCCGCAATTCCGGCTACGAGTACGGCAAGCCAGTGACCATCGGGGACAATGTCTGGATAGGGGGCAATGCCGTCATCTGCCCTGGGGTGCATATCGGCGACAATGTGGTCATCGGCGCGGGCAGCGTGGTGACAAAGGACATCCCGGCCTGGTGCATCGCCGCCGGGAACCCCTGCCGGGTCATCCGTAAGATCACGGACGCGGACAGGCGTAAGCTCTTCCGGGAAGAGGAGATAGACGAGGAGGCTTGGGAGGACATCATAGGGCGGATGTAATCCATATACAGGGCAGTGCATTGCGGCGGGGGGGTTCTTTCGCCGCGGACGGAACCTTATAGGAACCATCTGTAAACAAAGTGATGAGCCAGCCGCTAAAAGGGCTTGCATAGATGAGATACGATAAGGAGCAGACCAAGACCGCCACAGAATCGGCCTATGCCGAGGTAATCAGCTATAACAGGAAGAACCTTGAAAAGGAGCTTCAGAACGAGGACCGACAGCAAAATAGGCAACAGAACAGGACTAAGCTTAGGGAGGAAGATATTTAACTTGAATTTTATTGTAAAGACGGGCTTTTTTTTGTATAATAGAATCCAAAACAGGATTCGTGCCACATATTTTTAGGAATCGAGGTGTGATAAAGTTATGTGTGAAGCATTGAGAGAACTTATGAAGGAAGACTTA
>CAMTBF010000520.1 GCA_947068385.1 uncultured Lachnospiraceae bacterium | reverse complement strand
GTCCAGACCGCTCTGGAACGAAATGTCAAAAAATACGATCTGCAGGCAAAACAGCGTTCAATAACCGCGGCTGCGAAATCCTGTCCATACTCGCCCTCCCTGAAAACAATGTCGAAAACCAGTAAAGCTCACATGTCTAGTATACTATATTATCATAATATTACAACCTCTGTGACGAAAAATTTTTGAAATTTTCAAAAGGAACCGCCACATGGTCTCCCACATGGCGGTTCCTGAAAAGAAGATCTATACGGCCCTCTGCAATACGGGAAGCGCGGCCCCTCCATGATTGCCTCTCCCCCTGGGTCACGCCCACCTCTACCAGCACCCGAGAAAACTACCTGGGTTCCAGACTCTCGCCTCCGTCCCCATGCATCCGATTCTTCCTTCAGACGTTTCCACGATCAGGGTACGCATAGCGCAGGCCGAACTCTGCCGGGCCAACGGAAATGGTCTCCCCGCCCCGGAGCCGGTTCTTCCCCTGGATGCGCATCCCGTCCAGCGCTGTTCCCTGTGAAGAACCCAGATCCTCGATGTAGAGCTGGTTTCCCTCCAGACTGATGCAGGAATGCAGCGGGGACACCTCCGAATCGTCAAATATGATATCGCAGTCGGCCGCGCTGCCAATGGTCAGGCGGTCATGCAGCTCCAGGGATGCCGTCTTGTTCCTGCACCTTCCCGCATATACCTCGATCTGTATGGGAATGCCTTGCCCGGCCTTCCGGGAGGCGTTTCTGCCCCTTTTCCTATGGATGGCCCATGCCGCGATGCCCGCCGCAGCGGCTATCGATGCACAGCTTATGCAGACAATGGCCAGCGTCCCTACCGCTTCTTCCCCAAGCAGGGCATCCTCCGGCACCGCCCCTGATTCCGCCTCCTCCTCTGTCCTCTCCACCGTTCCGTCCTGCAGCCCCGTGCCATCGGCATTGCCCGCGCCGACCGACAGCGGAGCATGCAGAGCCAAGACGGCCAAAAACAACAATATCCCTCTTCCCGCCCTACGCATGGCAGTCCCCATCCTTCCGTAACATCCAAAATCCCCCAAGCCCCGGCAGCATCGGCCAGGGCTTGGAAGCTTATCTCAGCATGACTGTGAGCATCGTCAGGTTATCATTTTCGCCGTTCACCCTCTCCATCATGCGCAGCAGCAGGTATTCTGCCCACTGCCTGGCATTCTCGGATTTCAGCAGGTCGATTGCGATCTCCTCGTCCTCCAGGAACTCCCAGGCACCGTCTGAGCACAGGAAGAAGGCATCCCCCTCCTGCAGCGGCTCCTCATGGACGCGGATTACGGGTTCATTGTGGTCCTGTCCGCCTACGCTGCGCAGAAGCCGCGACTGGTCTTCGTCGAAAGCGATCTCCCGCCTGGAAATCTCCCCCGCCTTGTACTTCTTATAGGCCACCGAGTGGTCCTCCGTACAGGCTGTCAGCCTGCCCTCGTGAATATAGTACAGACGGGAATCCCCCACATGTGCCCAGACCGCGCTGTCCCCCAGGATGGACAGGGCGGCCACCGTGCTCTTCAGGACAGCGTGCTTCTCCTTCTGCAGGGCCAGCACCCGCCGGTTCGCCAGGGCTATCCGCTCCCCGAACCATTCCGCCCTGTCCTCGCCCGGGCCGGGAAGCTCCTCCAGCAAGGTATCCAGGACGCAGGCGGAGGCCAGCTCCCCATAGGAATGGCCGCCAAGGCCGTCCGCCACCGCGAAGATTCCATTGTCTTCTTCCGTCCGGAAGCCCGCCGCATCCTCATTATAGGGACGGCCTCCCCGGTTGCTGTATGTATATGCGTCGAATATCATGGCCTACCCCAATTCCAGGCGAATCACGTTTGCCTTGTCGCCCACATAGAAGCTGTCGCCGGGCTTCAGGCGGCAGGGCACGTTGGCATTGAGCTTCTGCCCGCCCAGCAGGAAGGTGCCGTAGGTGGAGCGCATGTCCGTCACGATGAACTCCCCTGCGGCAGCGTCGTAGGAGACGGAACAATGCCTGCCGCTGACTCCTGTGGTGCCCTCCACATATACCAGCTTGCAGTTGGCCGGATCCCTTCCAATCATAATCGGGGCGGCTCCCACCACAAGGGCCAGGCCGTTGTGCTGCACCGCCATGGAGCGGATAAAGGCTCGCTGGGGCTGCTTGGAAGTGCCGAAGGCTTTTCCTGATGCCGGGGCCTTCCCCGCTTCCGGTGAGGCTTTCTTCTTTTTCAGGAGGATGACAGCCACTGCTGCCGCGGCAGCGATTACTACTACTACGAGGACAATGATCAAGACTGGAGCGCCACTGCCGCCTGTCCCTGCCAGCTCGTAGGCGATAGAGTTCTTATTCAGGAAATCGACCACTTCGCTGCTACTGATGGCATAATAGGTAGCATTGATATCAGCTTGGTTGCTGACTGCTCGTGAGACACTGTTTGTATTCACTCCGACGACATATCCGCTCTCCGTTACCATAGGGCCGCCTGAATTTCCATGCATGATAGTGGCATTGGTCTGAATCCGTTCCACACCCACACCTTCGTTTATCGCCAATTTACTGATTATGCCCTGCCCTACCGTCATATCTTTCAATCCATAGTGGCTTCCGCTGGTAAGAGCATTATCCGCGACTCCCGGGTATCCCAGCGTATATATGGTTTCTCCCGTCATGTCATCACTGGGAACCTGAATCTGGAGCGGCACCCGCTTATCCGTACCATTTCTGATGGTAAGAACCGCCAAATCAACTCTATCCCGATCTCCGTAGCAGTCTACATAGGCTACATCATAGTCATTATCATCATAATATATTCTCAACTCGCAGCTTTGCGCTCCGATAAACTCCAGAACTCCATCCTCCACATACCCAAGAGGATAACTAAATTGCCCGCCTTCCCCGGCATCGATATAATTCCGAATACTAACAGGTTGCCTACGCCTGCAGGAGCTT
>CAMTBF010000519.1 GCA_947068385.1 uncultured Lachnospiraceae bacterium | reverse complement strand
AGAAGGATGTGAGGTGCGGCATGAAAGTATTGATTATAGGCGGAGGCGGCCGTGAGCACGCCATTGCGGCCAGCATGAGGAAGAGCCCCAGGGTGGACGCGCTCTACTGCGTCCCGGGCAATGCGGGCATCGCGCAGATCGCGGAGTGCGAGCCCTCCATCGGCGTCATGGAGTTCGACAGGATAGTCTCCTACGCCAAGGAGAAGGCCATAGACCTGGTGTTCGTGGCCCCGGACGATCCCCTGGCGGCAGGGCTGGTGGATCGATTGGAGTCCGAGGGCCTGCGGGTGTTCGGCCCCAGGAAGGACGCGGCCATCCTGGAGGGCAGCAAGGCGTTCTCCAAGGACCTGATGAAAAAATACCATATCCCCACGGCGGCCTACGAGACCTTCGACAATGCCCGGGAGGCCCTGGCCTATCTGGAGCATGCGGCCATGCCCATCGTCCTGAAGGCTGACGGGCTGGCCCTGGGAAAGGGCGTGCTGATCTGCAGCACCCTGGAGGAGGCCAGGGCGGGCGTGAAGGAGATCATGGAGGAGAAGCATTTCGGCGACGCGGGAGACCGGATGGTGGTGGAGGAGTTCCTCACGGGCCGGGAGGTGTCCGTGCTGGCCTTCGTGGACGGCAGGACGGTGAAGACCATGACCTCCGCCCAGGACCACAAGCGGGCCGGGGACGGGGACCAGGGCCCCAACACCGGCGGCATGGGCTGCTTCTCGCCCAGCCCCTTCTACACAAAAGAGGTGGATGAATATTGCCGCAGATATATCTATCAGTCCACGGTGGACGCCATGGCGGCCGAGGGCAGGGAATTCAAGGGAGTCATCTTCTTCGGGCTGATCCTGACCCCCCAGGGGCCCAAGGTGCTGGAGTACAATGCCAGGTTCGGCGATCCCGAGACACAGGTGGTGCTGTGCAGGATGAAGAACGACCTCCTGGACGTGGTGGATGCATGCATCGACGGCTGTCTGGACAAAATAGAGCTGGAGTTCGAGGACAGCGCGGCGGTGTGCGTGGTGCTGGCCTCGGAGGGCTATCCGGTCTCCTATAAGAAGGGATTCCGGATCGGGGGCCTGGAGCGGTTCGAGGGGAAGGACGATTACTACTGCTTCCACGCCGGGACCCGCCTGGACGGGAACGGCCAGATCGTGACAGCCGGAGGCCGGGTGCTTGGAGTGACGGCGAAGGCGGACACCCTGGGAGAGGCCCGCAGGAAGGCCTATGAGGCCACGGAGTGGGTGGAGTTCGACAATAAGTATATGCGGCATGATATCGGGAAGGCCATCGACGAGGCCTGAGGCGGCAGGACAGTGCCGGACGGAAAGGACGGGAGGTGTATACATATGAGTGTTCTGGGATCGTTGGACAAGTACAACATTCCGCGGGTATGTAAGGAATGCGGCGGCGTGATGATCTTCAAGGGGGTAGGGGAATACCGCTGCGAGGACTGCGGGGCCGTGGACTATGACGACTATGGGAAGGTGAGATGCTACATCGAGGAGAACAAGGGAGCTACGGCGGCCCAGATAGAGCAGGCCATAGGGGTGTCCCAGCGCACGGTGAGGCGTCTTTTGAAGGACGGCAGGATAGAGATAACGGAAGGATCCAAGGTGTTCCTGCGCTGTGAGCTGTGCGGAAAGCAGATCCGTTCAGGAGAGTACTGCCCGGAATGCGAGATCAAGGTACACCGCAATCTGGAGGAAAAGCAGAGGGAGATGCTGCATAAGGCCACCCAGGGCTTCGGCCTGGATCAGAGATCCGAGGAGGGCCAGCGGAGATTCACCAGAGACAATTAATTGCAAGGAGAAGAGACACATGAGAAGAGCAAATGAATGGAGAAGGAGACTGCTGGGAGGCGCGCTGGCGTTTGCGCTGGCCATGGGCATATTCGTGGCGGGCTTCTGGGGGACTCCGCTGACAGGCCATGCCGCCGGGCAGGCCAAGGTGACGGCGTCCACCGGCGCAAAGATACGGGAGAGCGCGGATACCGCCAGCACCATGGTGGGCGGCGCGGAGAAGGATAAGGTGCTCACCGTCCTGGGACAGACCCAGGGGGCGGACGGCTATACATGGTATCAGGTGCAGGTGAACGACACCACCACCGGCTATGTCCGCGCCGACCTGGTGGAGGTGTCGGGGGACATCCCCGCCGTGGGCGCGGGAGGAGCGGCAGGCGGCGAAGGGGAGGGCGGAGGCGAGAGCGCGCCGCCCGTGGAGGTGACCCAGGTGAACCCTGCCAGCGCCCAGGTGGAGGGGGACGGCGTGGAGATCCGGGACGCGGCCTCCCTGTCGGGACAGGTGCTGGGGACGGTGCCCGGCGGGACGGCGGTCACGGTGACGGGCTACCTGACGGATGCGGATGGCACCACCTGGTACCAGGCGAACTATATCTCCGGCGAGACCCAGGTAGACGGCTTCCTGCTCTCGGACAACTGCAATCTGCTGGAGGATCTGACGCCGCTGGGACAGGAGCCCCCGGTCCAGGAGCCGGAGGAGCCGGTTCCCACCCAGGAGCCCAGCCCCTATGAGCTTGTGGAGAAAAACGGAAAATGGCTGATCGTGGACACTGTGAACGATCCCGGGAACGGCTATCCTGTGGACGAGCTCTTCGAGAACGTGCAGAAGAATGCCCAGGCGTACCGCGACAGCGAGGTAAAGGTGAAGAACCAGAAGATCATCATCATCGTGCTGGTGTTCCTGCTGGTGGCCGCGGTGGCAGGCATCGCTTTCCTTGTCTTCAAGATCCGGGAGATGATGGATTCCGCTTACTTTAGCGAGGTGGAGAACGAGACCCTGCGCAGGAAGAACGCTTCCGGCGGCCAGAGCAGGCAGAAGCAGCCGGCCATGCATACGGTAGGGCCCAAGGAATCCCAGCCCAGGGCGGCAGGTGCCCGTCCGGCGGGAAGCCAGGGACGCCCGGCAGGCTCCGGCGGCCAGCGCCCGGCAGCCGCG
>CAMTBF010000518.1 GCA_947068385.1 uncultured Lachnospiraceae bacterium | reverse complement strand
GCCGCCACCTCCGCCACGTTCACCTTCTCGCTGGAGCGCATGCTCACCTTGTACTCCAGCGTGCCCGTCTCGTACATGAAGATGGCGCAGTCTATGCCCTCGATATTGCGCAGCTGGTTCACGATGCCGTCCAGGTCCTTGGGGCCTACATTGTAGAACTCCATGGTCTTCTTATCGATGGCGCTGACGATGCAGCTCCCGCCCAGGAACCGGATGCTCTCCATCAGGGCCCTGCCCATGACCTGGGCCTGGATATAGGTCTTCTGGTAAAAGGTCTCCAGTATCAGGTTCGGGAAGTCGAAGCCGAAGGCGATCAGCTTCGCCCCCTTCTCCAAGGTCTCCGGCGAGGTGTTGGAATACTGGAACACCCCCGTGTCATGGATGATGCCCACATACAGGGCCATCGCCATATCCTTGTCCAGCTGCCCCTCGTCCATCAGGTCGAAGATCAGCTCGCAGGTGGATCCCACCTCCGGCCTGATCACATTGATCTGTCCGCCGCCCGGGTTGCTGACATGGTGATCTATATTGATCGTCTTCCCAGCTGCCCTGAAATATTTCTCCGCGCCCCCCAGCCTGTCCGTGGAGGTGTCCAGCACAAAAAACACGTCAAAGGCAGGTTCCTCAGGGAAATCGGAGTCGATTTCCCCAAAGCCCTTAATGTCCTTAAAAATATCCGCAGGCTTCTCCAGAAACACTTTGGTCTCCGCCGCAGGCAGGCATTTCACCAGATACTGCCACAGCCCCAGGCACGCGCCCAGGCAGTCGCCGTCCGGCCTTATGTGGCCGGAGATGCCGATTCGTTTCGCTTCCCTGCATTCTTCCAATAAATTCAGATTCATCTGCCCTCATTCCTTTTCATTTAGGTCTATCCTAAAGGTCCGAATCGTCCTCAGGCGCTTCCCCGTCCGCATCCTCCACGCGGTTCTTCGCATTCTCGTCGTCCTGTGCGATGACCTCGTCGATTCTGCGCGACATGTTGACCCCATACTCGATTGACTGATCCATGATGAAGGTAATCTCCGGCGTGTTGCGCAGGTTGATCTCCCGGGCCAGCTTGTTCCGCATGAAACCCACGGCGCTGCGCAGCCCCTCCAGGGTAGACTTCCTTACCTCCTCACTCCCAAGCACGCTGATCCATGCCTTGCAGCTCTTCAGATCCGGAGCCACCTCCACGGACACCACGCTTGTCCACGGGCTGATCCGGGGATCCTTGATCTCCCCCCGGATCGTCTCCGCCAGCACCCGCTGCACTTCCCCGTTGATACGGGTATTCTTTACACTGTTTTTCCTCATTTACACAAATCCTTCCAAATCCTGATGGCATCCCTGCCAAAGCCGGTTCTGCCAAGGCGATGTACCTTCTGCCTCGGCAGAGCCCTTCGGCATTATCTCGGAACCTCTACCATGATATATGCCTCCACCATATCCAGCTCCTGGATCTGGTCGAAGCCCTCGAACACAAGACCGCACTCGAAGCCTTCCTTCACTTCCTTCACATCGTCCTTGAAGCGCTTCAGCGAAGCCAGCGCGCCCTCGTAGATCTGCTCGCCCTCTCTTCTGATGCGGATCTTGCAGCCTCTCTGGAAGATGCCGTCCATCACATAGGAACCGGCGATATTTCCCACCTGGGAGGCCTTGAAGATCTGCCTAATCTCCGCGTGGCCGATGACCTTCTCCTCGAAGACGGGATCCAGCATGCCCTTCATGGCGGCCTCCACGTCCTCGATGGCCTTGTAGATGACCTTGTACAGCCTTACGTCCACGCCCTCGCGCTCCGCCGTATTCTTGGCAGTGCTGTCCGGCCTTACGTTGAAGCCGATGATGATGGCGTTGGAGGCGCTGGCCAGGGTCACGTCGGACTCGTTGATCGCGCCTACGCCGCCGTGGATGCATTTGACCACGACCTCGTCGTTGGACAGCTTCAGCAGGGACTGGCGCACAGCCTCCACGCTGCCCTGCACGTCCGCCTTCACGATTAGGTTCAGCTCCTTCAGATTGCCCTCCTTGATCTGGGAGAACAGGTCGTCCAGGGACATCTTCGTCCTGGTCTCCTCCAGCTTCTTCTCCTTGTTCTGGGCCAGATAGGTCTCCGCGTAGGACTTGGCCGTCTTGTCGTTCTCATGGGCCAGGAAGACCTCGCCTGCGCTGGGCACGTCTGACAGTCCCAATATCTCCACAGGCATGGAGGGCGTGGCCTCCTTCACCCTTCTGCCCTTGTCGTCGATCATGGCCCTGACCTTGCCGAAGCAGGCCCCTGCGGAGATGAAATCCCCTACATGCAGAGTGCCCTTCTGCACCAGGACCGTGGCCACAGGGCCCCGCCCCTTGTCCAGCTCGGCCTCGATGACCAGGCCCCTGGCGCGCCTCTCCGGGTTGGCCTTCAGCTCCAGGATATCGGCTGTCAGCAGGATCGTCTCCAGCAGATTGTCGATGCCGTCGCCTGTCTTCGCCGAGACGGGGACGAATTCCGTATTGCCGCCCCAGTCAGTTGCGACTAATTCATATTCCGTCAGCTCCTGCTTCACCCGCTCGATGTTGGCCGAGGGCTTGTCGATCTTGTTCACGGCCACCACGATCTCGATGCCGGCCGCCTTCGCATGGCTGATGGCCTCCACGGTCTGGGGCATCACGCCGTCGTCCGCCGCCACCACCAGGATCGCGATGTCCGTAGCGTTGGCGCCGCGCATGCGCATGGCGGTGAACGCCTCATGTCCGGGGGTATCCAGGAACGTGATCTTGCGCCCGTCCACATCTACAGTATACGCACCGATGTGCTGGGTGATGCCTCCGGCCTCCTTTTCGATGACATGGGTCTTGCGGATGGTGTCCAGGAGAGAGGTCTTGCCGTGGTCTACATGGCCCATGACGCAGATGACGGGCGGCCTCTCCTTCATGGAAGCCTCGTCCTCCTCGTCCTCCTTCAGGAGCTCCTCGATGACGTCCACCTTCA
>CAMTBF010000517.1 GCA_947068385.1 uncultured Lachnospiraceae bacterium | reverse complement strand
GCAGTCAGCTAGCATTTTGGTATATAATCACGATTATTAGATTATATACCAAAATGCTAGCTGACTGCAACAAAATTCTAAAAAAGTGGCATAATGGAATAGAACATGCAAAATAATGCTATTTTCCGATAGCATAAAGGTATGTTATCATTTTTTTACCAAAAAAAGAAGGAGTGAATGCCATGAAAGGAAAGAGAACGAAATGCGTGGGACTGGCACTGTGCTGTATGGCGGCAGCGGTTCCTCTCGCGGGATGTGGGGCCTCCGGGGACAGTGGAAAGACGGAGATCGAGATCGTCCAGTACAAGCCGGAAGCGGCGAACTACTTCAAGACGGTGGAAGAGCAGTTCAATGCCACACATGACGACATCCATCTGACGATCAGTTCCCCCAACGACGCCATGACCATCCTGAAGACCCGGTTCATCAGAGAGGACTATCCGGACATCATAGGGATCGGCGGCGACATCAATTATTCCTATTTTGTGGATGCCCAGATCCTGGAGGACGTGTCGGGGTACGGCGGACTGTCGAGCATCAACCAGGGCTACCTGGACATCGCGGAGGCCCTGGAGCTTGTCCCTGTGGACGGCACCTACATCGTGCCCTATGTGGCCAATGCGGCGGGGGTGCTGTACAACAGGGAGATGTTCGCGGAGCACAACTGGCAGATACCCCAGACCTGGGAGGAGCTGCTGGCCCTGTGCGACCAGATTCAGGGGGAGGGGATATTGCCCTTCTTCTTCGGCTTCAAGGACACCTGGACCTGCCTGGCGCCCTGGAACGCCATGGCCGTGGAGCTGGCCCCTGCGGACACCACGAAGCAGGTGAACAGGGGAGAGACCACGTTCACGGAGCAGTACAGGGAGCTGGCGGAGAAGTACATGCAGCTTTTGCCCTACGGGCCGGAGGATCCTTTCGCCTACGGCTACAATGACGCCTGCACGGCCTTTGCCAGAGGGGAATCGGCCATGTACCCCATCGGCAGCTATGCCACGCCCCAGATCCTGTCCGTGAATCCGGACCTGGACATCGATTCCTTCGTGATGCCGGCCTGCGACAACAAAGAGGACAGGACGCTGAACTCCGGCATCGACTTAGGCTTCTGTGTCATGGACGGCTGCGAGAACAAGGAGGCGGCTTACGAGGTGCTGGATTTCCTGCTGGCGGACGAGAACATCCAGCAGTATATCGACGACCAGAACGCGGTGCCCTGCAAGAACGGGGAGTTCCGGCTGGCCTCCATGCTGGACGGCATGCTGGAGTTCATCGAGTCAGGGAACATGACGGACTATCAGGACCACTATTATCCTTCGGAGATGTCTGTGGACGCGCTGCTCCAGACCTTCCTGATCGAGAAGGACGTGGACGCATTTCTGGCCAATTTCGACAGGAACTGGCAGCGGTACAACAGGGACATCATCCGCATGGTGCAGGAGTATGCCCAGAACAATCAATGACAGGAAAAACCGAGAAGGGGTGTTAGACTATGAAAAATGACAGACAAAGAACGTTTCTGCTGATTACCGTACCGATTCTGGCCCTGTTCGTCTGCTTCAATACCATCCCGCTGATCCGCGGCGTGGTGTACAGCTTCACGAACTTCAGGGGCTTCGGTAAGTACGACTGGGTAGGGTTTCGGAATTACATCGATTTGTTTTCGGATGCCCGGGTAGGGAAGTCCTACTGGTTCACCGTCAAGCTGGCTCTGGTGACCACGGTGGTGGTGAATGTGATCAGCCTGCTTTTGGCCATGGCCCTGAACAGCAAGATACGAGCCAAGGGGTTCTTCCGGGGAGCGTACTTCCTGCCCAATATCCTGGGCTCTCTGGTCGTGGGCTATATCTTCAACTATTTCTTTACTTACATCATCCCCGCGCTGGCGGATATGACAGGCATCAAGGCGTTGAGCAGCAGCATCCTGTCCAGCCCCAGCAAGGCGTGGATCGGGGTCATGATCGTATGCGCCTGGCAGGCCATCGCCATGAACACGATCATCTATATCTCGGGACTGCAGACGGTTCCGGAGGATGTGTACGAGGCGGGCGGGCTTGACGGGGCCACGGGGTGGAAGCAGTTCCGCTACCTGACTTTTCCGCTGATCATTCCTTTTTTCTCTATCAATATGGTGCTGTGCGTGAAGAATTTCCTGATGGTCTTCGACCAGATCATGGCTTTGACCAAGGGCGGGCCGGCACAGAGCACGGAGTCGATTTCGTACCTGATCTACAATAATGGTATGTCGGGCGGGCAGTTCGGGTTCCAGAGCGCCAACGCGGTGGTATTCTTCATCGTGATTGTGGTGCTTTCGGTGGCGCAGATGAAATTTTCCAGTTCGAAGGAGGAGCAGCTATGAAACATACATCATCCATAGGAAGACCCAACAGGGCAGTGATGATCCTTTTGATTCTGGGGCTTTCCACGATTATTTTTCCTTTGTATATGACTATTGTGATCGCTTTCAAACAGCCTTCGGAGATGACCAACAGCATTGGCGGGATTCTTTCGCTGCCGAAGACATGGAGCCTGGACAATTTCAGGGAGGCTATGCGGGTGACGGATTTCTGGCATTCGCTGCGGAACAGTCTGCTTATTTCGGTGACTACTATTGTGCTTTCGGTGCTGGTGCATTCTCTGATGGGGTATGCTTTGGGGCGCAATAAGGCTCATAGCAAGTTTTACAGTTTTGTTTATCTGTTCATTGTCAGCGGTATGTTCGTTCCTTTTGCTATTCTGATGATGCCTTTGGCGAAGCAGACGGCGGAGCTGCATCTGGCTAACTGGGTGGGGGTCATTATCCTTTATGTGGTTTTCTATATGCCGATGAATATTATGCTATATTCGGGGTATTTGGTGAATATTCCTATTGCTTTGGAGGAGGCTGCTCGGGTGGATGGGGCTTCTACCTGGATCTGCTGGAAAGAATGAGGAAGATCAAGGAGGGCAGGGATCTCTCCTTG
>CAMTBF010000516.1 GCA_947068385.1 uncultured Lachnospiraceae bacterium | reverse complement strand
TGAAGGCTTCGACGTCTATGACGTGGCCACCTCCACGCCCTCCATCCTGTATGCCAAGAAGCCCCTGATCCTCTTCGGCAAATGGCGCGGGGAGCCCACCGGTACCATTACGGTCAGGGGAAAGGCGGGCGGCGAGGACTATGTGCAGGAAATCTCCGTAGCCGATTCTACTGTGGATACGGAGGATGAATCCATCCGCTATCTCTGGGCCCGCACGAAGCTGGACCAACTGGCGGGATACGGCAGCATCCGCAACGATGACTCCGTGAAGGAGGAGATCACCCAGCTGGGGCTGGACTACAACATGACCACGCCTTATACCTCATTCGTGGCCGTGGTGGAGGAGATCCGGAATCCGGAGGGCGAGAGCCAGGACGTGAACCAGGCCAATCCCCTGCCCCTCCAGGTGTCCAATCTGGCCGTGGGCGGCGGATATACCGCTTACTCGGAGCCCGGCGGGATTGCGTTGGGGGTGATCCTGACAGTGGTGTCGTTTTATGGGGCCCTGCGGCAGGCCAGGCGGCGGAAGAGACGCTGACTGCACATCCCAGGGAGGGCCGGAGGAATCGGACGGATTACCGGTATTCCCAGGGGCGGGATGCCTGCCCTCTCCGGGCCTTCGGGCAGGCGGCAAATCAGGGCAGAGACATACGAGCGGTGAAATTTGCCGCCGATTCAAGATGCCAGCCGCTCGTGAGTCGGACTCCTTGGCAAATTTCAGTGACCGTCAGTATAAATTCCAGACAGACAGGAGCAGGAAAATGGACATTCGTGGAAAGCTTCGTTTCCTCAGACAGAACATAGTCCTTTACATTACAGGATGCTTTCTTATCCTGGGGATGAAATATCTCTACAGCACAGCGGATTGTGAGGGCTTAAGGTGGATCCTGGGCCCTACGGCCCGCTGGGTGGAGACCTTAAGCGGGATTCCCTTCGCCTACGAGCCGGGCCTCGGCTATGCAAACCACGAGCTGCGGTTCCTCATCGCGCCCTCCTGCTCCGGCGTCCAGTTCCTGATCATCACCGCGGCCATGCTGATTTTCTCTTTCACCCACCTTGTGACAGAGTCCCGGCTTGCAGCGAAATCCCGGCTCATGGATGGACGCCTCCCGCAGGCAATCCGGCGGGCGGCGCTGGGCCTGGGCTGGATTGCTCTAAGCCTCCTGCTCTCCTATGGGTTCACCATCTTCGTGAACGGCCTGCGGATTGTGGTGGCAATCTATTTACCGTCTTTTTTTGAACGCCACGGCGCATTGCATGGTCTGCTGACTCCCGACCGGCTCCATACCATGATTGGGGCAGTGGTATACTTCGCCGCGCTGCTGACGGTTCATCGGCTGGTGGGGCTATTCTTCTACCGAAACGATGACGCAGAGAAGGACAGGCTCCCTGTACGGATTGCCCGCAAGTGCCTGTCCCCGGTGTTCTGGTACTTCTTCATCGTGCTGGGTGTCCCCTTCCTGAACAGGGCTTATCATAAAAACCATGGACAATTTACGGAATTCGCCCTGTTGGTGACTTTGTGCTGCGGCTGTGTCCTGCTCCTGTACTGTCTCGGAGCCATCATCCGCAAAGGATTTCGGAGCAGGGGGTGACTCCCCTGCTTCGCCCTGCTGTCCGCCTCCTACGCCTTCAGCGCATGGCTTAGGCTGTTCGGCACCCCTCTGGGCCCCCGCACCGCATAGATGCCGTACTCCTCCTTTAGCCGTCCAAAAGGGAACGCCTCCGGGGCGTACCTGCGCAGGAGCTTTATCCGCATCACTGTAGAGATGGTCAGGTTCCCGTCCTGGTATTGGTAGGGGATGTCCACCTCCACGGCTTTGCATCTGTAGAGGATTGCGGACACCGGAGCCGCCACGTACAGGTACACCGTGTCCCCTGCCTTGACGGCGCTGCTCTGCTTCCATTCGATGATCTCCGCCTGGTCGAAGGCGTGTTCGATATCATAGAACTTCGGGTTAGCCGGGACGATCCACTCCTTGGGCGGGCGCATCTTGGCTTTCTTTTTTCCAGACGCGGTGGCCGTGAAGCTTAAGTCGATCAGGTTGCAGACCTGACCCTCCTCCACTGTGCCGTCCAAAAGCACCGTGATCCAGTGCTCCTTGTTCATGTGATAGGCCGGAAAAATGCCTTTGTCCTGGAGCAGTACATCCCTGAACACCATATCGTCAATCTTCAGGTTGATTACGTCCACTTTTCCCTCTCCGGCAAGCCCCAGCTTCTCCCTGCCGATGTTCATCACCAGCGCGAACCACTTCCTGTTGTCGCCGTGGCGCAGGACAGCGCCGTCGTCCTCTCCCCAGGGGTATTCCGGGGTGGTTATGTATTTCTTTTTGATATAGGCAAAAATCTTTTCCCGCATAAAATTCCTCCTACTGTCATCGCGGATTTCTCCGCCGTAATGCTCTTCTTCCATTGGAATGCTCTTCTTCCATTGGAATGCTCTTCTTCCATTGGAATGCTCTTCTTCCATACTACCAGCTTGCAGGCTCTGTGGCAACATGTCATGCGCTTTTTCAGGCAATGCCATACCACCGCATGGCTACCCTTTTAGGCTTTTTGCAAAGATTTCAGCCATGTCCTTGAAGCCCTGTTCATATGCCAGCTTCGCATAAGCCGCCATCAAACTGCCATATAGTACAGGTATCCGCTTGTCAACTTCCTGTAGCCTCCCCGCCAAGCTTTCCCTTTCAAGGATAGCGTCATCCAGCTCCTGGCTTGCTTTCCTGTAAGCCTCATCGCCCATCGCGATTTCATCCAGACGCTCATTCGTACCGTTTTCTACCAAAATGCGAAAAATTCCCTGTTCCATAACTCCTCCTGGTGTGTTTATATAAGCCTCTTTCATTATACACTCATTATATAAGGATGTCTATAAAGCGAGTTATTTAACAGCGAATCATTGTATATAATGTCATTAAACGAAAAAGTACGCAGCATAACAGTGGAAAAGAGGACGGGCGAGGAGGATCGTTGAGATATGGAG
>CAMTBF010000515.1 GCA_947068385.1 uncultured Lachnospiraceae bacterium | reverse complement strand
GAAAGGCGGCCGTGAGCCTGGTGCTGGCAGCGGCCATGGCAGTATGGACGCCGCCAGCGGGCGGGGCGAGCCTGGCGGCGGGTGAGGCGGCTTTGGAGGGGAACCTGGGAGGCGCGGCGTCTGGTGGGATGGCTTCGGATGGGGAGCTTCCGGAGGAGGCCATGGGCGGTGCGCCCGGGAAGAGCATGCCTGCGGAAAGAGACGTTTCCGGGGGGGTATCTGCGGGTGCTGAGAAGTCGGGAGAGGCATCAGGAGAGAGCGGTTCAGGCGATGCTTTGGGAAATGAAGGGAACCAGCCTGGAGGCCCTGTAGAGGAAAAGGGCAGCTCGGGGGAGGCGTCCGGAAATGCAGGGGATGAACCTGGAGAAGCTGCGGAGGGCGAGAAAGCAGGCGGAAGTCCTGAAAAGGGAGAAGCCACGGACAGTGCGCCTGTAGCCGGAGAGGACGGTTCGGGTGATGACTCTGGAAGTGAGGGGAACCAGCCTGGAGGTTCTGCTGAAGGAGAAGGCAGTTCGGGTGAGGCGTCTGGAAATGCAGGGAATGGGCAGGGAGAATCTGCGGAGGGAGAAGGAGCAGAGGAGAAGCCCGGGAAAGGGGATTCAGCCAGCCCCTCTGTAGATGGGGAAAGCGCAGGCGGGACTTCTGGAACTGGTGAGGCATCTGAGCCCTCTGCAGACATGGCGCTGCCGGATAGCCCGGAGGGCGATGCCGCCATGGGCGGGGCGCTTCCGGAGGGACTGCCCGGAGACGGCGGGTTGCCGGACGGGATGTCGATGGAAAAGGCATCGCCCAGAGCTGCGGACAGCAAGGGCGTGACGTATGAGACTGTAGGGGACTTTACACACAACATATATGCCAACGGACAGCCTCTGCTGATTGTGGCTGGAGAGTATTCCGGCTATGCAAAGCTTTACGTGGATTCCAACGGGAACGGCACCGGCGAGGCAGAGGAGGAAATCACATCTTTTCAGGGAGACGGGATGCCAAGCGGAAGTGGGATTTTCTATTCGGAGCCAGGAGGCGGCTATTTCCTGGCGAACTCGTCCATCTACGGCGGCGCGAAGGACGGAACATGTCAATATGACACCTGTGTCACTGTAATCGGCCCCTCCTGGGATCCGGATGGCGTGAAGCCCGCGTGTACCATCCGGGCCATCTATGGCGGAAACGCCGCAGGATCCCTGACGAGCAGCACGAATGTAAAAATCTATGGCGGAAATGTCATGAACATCTATGGCGGCAGCATTGCCGGGGCGATTAGCGGCAATACCAGCATACATATAGAGAATGCCCAGGTGGACTGCGTCTTCGGCGGCAATGCGTCCTCCGGAACAGTGGGGGGCGATACGGAGCTGGTCTTTGGCGATGGTGCGGTGGTGAACGGATGGACCTATGGCGGCGGCGCAGGGTGGGATGACAATAGCCCTACAGAGGTGGCCGGAAGCACGAACATCACTATCAATGGCGGCCGTTTTCTCTGCGATGTATACGGAGGGGGAGATTGTCTGGGCGAGAAAGTGAGCAACAGCAACATTACAGTCAACGCCGGGGACTTAGAGAGCGTGTGGGTTTATGGAGGCGGCAAGCAGGCGTCCGAAGTGACAGGCACGGCCTCCATCACCGTACAGGGAGGCACGGTAGGTGGGGTCTGCGCTTCCGGAGCCGGAATCAACGATACGGAGGCATCCGTGGGGGCAGCGGACATCCGGCTTTTGGGAGGTACAGTGGGCAGTTTCTGGGCCCTGGCCAACGAAAGGATGTCCATCCAGAGGGACTTGTCCGTCATGGTGTCAGGGGACGGTGCTGCCGATATGGAGCTCCATTTCGGTGAACCCGGCTGCAAGGAGCTCCAGACAGTCTCCCTGACGCTGAAAGACGGGAAGGCTGCCAGTCTGCGAATCGTCTCCCAGGTAAAGGAGAAGCTGGCAATCACCTTTGAAAATGCGTCCGTGGGCTCCCTGGAGCTGGCGGAGGGGGTACTGGCGGATGCCCAGGAGGCCACCTTGTCCTATATCGGCTGCGGAAGCAGAGAGGGCGGCTGGGGAACCTGGGTTGGAGATTTCATTGGGCCGAGCAGTTTCATAGCGGGGGACAATCCTCTCCTGTGGGGCTCCCGCCTGAATAAAAACCAGTTCACGCTCATGACTTTCCAGGACAGCTACGTGGACTATTACGACGATACTGCTGTAGGCGATGAGAACGGGCCGACTGCCTGTGCGCAGAAGCTGGTGCTGGACGGAGGGGCGCTGCGGCTGACCGGGAGCATGTTGACCAATATGCCACAGACAGAGCTGCTGCATGAGCCTCTGCTGATTCGCAGCAGCAGCAACTGGGAGGGCATTCATTTCCAGGAGAATCCCATGGGCCAGGCGCGGATTCAGTGGATGGATACCGATGGAACCAGGGCTCCCGATTTTGTGGGGACATACGGCCTGGCGGAGACGCCGGAGGAGGGTCCGGAGGACATCTTCCTCCCGGTGGCAGAGGACTATGCGTTGGTATATGAAATGGCTTCCCGCTTCGATGCTTCCACCGGGCAGCAGATATGGCACGGAAGACTTTGGAAGACTGACCTGATGGAAAATCTCTGTAGATGCCAGCCCATGGGCTCCTCGCTGAAGGAGACCCTATTCCCTCTGCCGGAAAGCGGCGGCACCTCGGTCAAACTGGAGGACGTCCGCGAGGAAGACACTTCTGTCTCCCAAGACTGCCCCATATTCGCCCACAAAGGCAAGGCTGCGAAGTTCACCTATACCCTGCTGGAGGATGGAACCACGGCCCCTGGGGCTACGCTGGAGGGGGACAGCCTCAAAGTGGACGGCACCGGCACGGTACATGTGAAAGTGGGACAGGACTTAAACGGAAAAACGTTCACCTATGACACTTACGTATATTTCATTAGGGTTCCGGAAAAGGACTGTTACATATTTACAGAGACCATGGCTGTGAGTTCTTCCATTGTATGGGTGGTTGCAGACGCATCGGA
>CAMTBF010000514.1 GCA_947068385.1 uncultured Lachnospiraceae bacterium | reverse complement strand
CTCGTAATTTTTCATGTCCTTTGAAAAGCGACGTTCAAAATCATCGAGGATTTTTCGGCACAGGAGACAGATTCTCTGGCGTAATCTCCCCGATTCTGGAAGCCCTGCATGCATTTTCCACATGCATCTGATTTTCTTCGATGATGAATTTCGCAATATAAGGGCTGGTAAATTTCAGTACAGTCTTTACAACGAAATATTTTATAGTATACCACAGTTTGTCGTAAAAAGAAATAAATTTTTTGAGCCCATACTGCGGCCCATACTGCGGCCTATATTGCGGCGGCTCGGGGCCGTCAACCGATGATAATGGCGCGTTATCAGGCGTTCGCCCCTTCCAGGCCCAAGGGTTCCGGATGGAGACGTAGGATGGTTCGAAAGGTCAAGGAGCTATATGCATACAGGGACATGGTGAGGAGCCTGGTCAGGCGGGAGCTCAGGGGGCGCTACAAGGGCTCCGTGCTCGGCTTCCTCTGGACGTACATCAACCCCCTGTGCCAGGTGGTGGTCTACTCCGCGGTATTCTCCGTGATATTCCGGGTCCAGATAGAGAAGTTCTACCTCTACCTTATCATCGGCATGATGCCCTGGACCTTCTTCAACACCTGCGTCCAGGGAGGTACGACCTGCGTCCGCGCCCAGGCCGAGATGGTCAAGAAGATTGCCTTCCCCAGGGAGGTGATCCCCATCTCCTACGTGACCAGCGCCTTCGTGAACATGCTCTTCAGCTTCGCCATCGTCTTCCTGGCCGTGCTGGTGTCCGGCTTCGGGTTTCGCTGGGAGGCGATGCTCTACCTCCCCCTGGTGATGCTCCTGGAGTACCTGTTGGCACTGGGCATCGCCCTGGCGCTGTCGGCGGCCACGGTATACTTCCGGGACATGGAGCAGATTATCAGCGTGCTCATGATGGCATGGATCTACGTCACCCCGATCATGTACACGATCGACTACGTGCCGGAGCAGTACAGGCGGCTGATCATGCTCAACCCCATGACTCCCATAGTGGAGATGTTCCACCAGATACTGTACTACCGGATAGAGCCCACCGGCCCCTACCTGGCGCTGGCAGGGGCCTACAGCAGCGCCGCCTTCTTGATTGGGGCGCTGGTTTTCATGATCCTCGAGAGGAACTTCGCGGAGGAGATGTAAGTGGAGAAGGATGCATTGGCACGAAGCCAGGATATCGCCATAGATGTGGATAATGTAAGGAAGCGCTTCAGATCCTACCAGGACAAGGCGGCTTCCCTGAAGGAGCGCTTCATAAGCCCTTCCCGCACAAGGCACAAGGACGTCACGGTGCTGGACGGGATAAGCTTCCAGGTTCGCAAGGGGGAGGCGGTGGGCCTGATCGGGAAGAACGGCTGCGGGAAGAGCACCACCCTGAAGCTCCTGACCAGGATACTGCACCCCAACGAAGGGCGCGTCACGGTGAACGGCCGGGTGTCCAGCCTCATAGAGCTGGGGGCCGGCTTCCACCCGGACATGACCGGCCGGGAGAACATCTACACCAACGCCTCCATCTTCGGGCTCACCCGGAAGGAGGTCGCGAGGAGGATGGACGCCATCATCCGGTTCTCCGAGCTGGAGGGCTTCATCGACAGCCCGGTGAGGACCTATTCCTCAGGCATGTACATGCGCCTGGCCTTCGCCGTGGCCATCAACGTGGACGCGGACGTGCTGCTGATCGACGAGATCCTGGCGGTAGGGGACGCGGCGTTCCAGAGGAAGTGCTTCGAGAGGCTCAAGGAGATCAAGGGGAACGGCACCACCATCGTGATAGTCTCCCACTCCATGGAGCAGATGTACAAGATATGCGACCGGCTGATCTGGATAGAGGACGGCGCAATCCGGGAGGAGGGCACGCCCAAGTTCATAGGCGAGGCGTACCTGGCGGCCATGGAGGGGAGGCGGCTGGACCGCATAGAGTTCGAGGAGCAGCAGAAGAAGGCGGAGCTGGAGAAACGGATACAGGAGGAGCAGGAAAGGCTCCAGAAGGAACAGGAGGGGCATCAGGAAGCCGAAAGGGCCCAGGAAGCACTGGAGGAGCTGCGCAGGAAGCAGGAGGCGCTCCAGTGCAACGAGAGCCTCAAGGGCATCTGCCCTTTTTATAGGAGCGGGGCGAGGAGGCAGACCGGCTTCCTCCTTGCGTACACGAACGTGACCATGTGCGACCAGGATGGCAGGGAGACGAACCACTGGGAGACCGGCAGGGACTATAAGATTCGCCTGGCGTATAAGGCGGCGGATAGCTACGAGGGCATCCGGTTCGTGATCGGCGTGACAAGGGACGACGGGGTATACTGCTATGGGAGCTACAAAGAGATCCCAGGCCTGCTGGCCCCGCAGGGGATGTTGGAGTTCAGCTTCCGGAACGGGCTGCTGAAGGGGAAGTATGTCCTGGACTTATGGATCGAGGATTTTTCCGGGGCTCCGTTCGACAGCATCTATAGCCTGGCGGCGATAGAGGTGGAGACGGATCCCTACATCGAAAGGGGCATCCTGACGATGGAGCATGAATGGAAGGTCTGCTAGAGGGTTATGTATGAGCATGGATAGGGAAGATAGGCTGTTTACAGGGGAGCGCTTCGTTCCAGGGATAGATGACACAGAGCTGACGATGGAGCATTATCAGCGCTATTACAGCGCGCTCCCCTTGGTCAGGGGGAAGAAAGTCCTTGATGCCGCCTGCGGGGAGGGCTATGGCACGGCGGTGCTGGCAAGGGCGGCTGCCCATGTCACAGGCATCGACATCTCTCCGGATGCCATCGCCAGGGCCGAGGGCAGCTATTCGCAGGAGGGCAGGGTGCGCTTCATCGAGGGCTCTATCGCCGAGCTGCCGTTGGAGGATCACAGCATGGACGTCGTCGTCTCGTTCGAGACGATAGAGCATGTGCCAGAGGACGTCCAGCATAAGTTCCTGGACGAGATAGCCAGGGTTCTGAAAAAGGACGGCTTCCTGCTAATGTCAACCCCCAACAAGGAGGTATATTCCGACCGCCCCG
>CAMTBF010000513.1 GCA_947068385.1 uncultured Lachnospiraceae bacterium | reverse complement strand
TCCACCTCCATCAGCTCCTTCAGGATGTCTTCGTCCGTCACCGTGTCGAAGAGGGACATCTGGGACAGCTCGATTTCGTCCGGCTTGGGCTGCCTTTTCGTCTTGGTGTCCTTTACGTCCACGGTGATGTTCTGTATCTTTTCTATGATGTCATTGTCCGTGAGCTGCTCCACGATCTCCTTGGCCCTGTCTATCACCATGTCCGGCACTCCGGCCAGCCTGGCCACCTGGATGCCGTAGCTTCTGTCCGCGCCGCCCTTGATGATCTTCCGCAGGAAGACGATGTCGTCTCCCCGCTCCTTCACGGCAATGCAGTAATTGTTCACATTGTTCATCTTGCCCTCCAGCTCCGTGAGCTCATGGTAATGGGTGGCGAACAAGGTCTTGGCCCCCAGGAGCTTGCGGTTGCTGATATGCTCGATCACCGCCCAGGCGATGCTCAGGCCGTCAAAGGTGGACGTCCCCCTGCCGATCTCATCCAGGATCAACAGGCTGTCGGACGTGGCGTTGCGCAGGATATTGGCCACCTCGTTCATCTCCACCATAAAGGTGGACTGGCCGCTGGCCAGGTCGTCGGATGCCCCCACCCGGGTGAATATCCTGTCCACGATGCCGATGTTGGCGCTCTTTGCAGGCACGAAGCATCCCACCTGGGCCATCAGCACGATTAGCGCGGTCTGGCGCATGTAGGTGGACTTTCCCGCCATGTTGGGGCCGGTGATGATGCTGATGCAGTGCTTGTTGTTGTCCAGAAAGGTGTCGTTGGAGATGAACATGTCCCCCTCTATCATCTGTTCGACTACAGGATGTCTTCCCTCCTTGATGTCGATGATGCCCTTTTCGTTGAGCTTTGGCCGCACATAGCGGTTGCGCTCCGATACCAAAGACAGCGCCGCGTACACGTCCAGCTTCGCCACAGCCTTGGCCGTGGTCTGGATCCGGTCAAGCTCGCAGGCGATGGAGTCCCGGATCTTGCAGAACAGATCGTATTCCAGGGTGGTGAGCTTGTCCTCCGCGTTCAGAATCGTATCCTCCAGCTCCTTCAGCTTGGGGGTGGTGTAGCGCTCCGCGTTGGCCAGGGTCTGCTTGCGGATATAGTCCTCCGGCACCAAGTTCTGATAGGAATTTGTGACCTCAAAATAGTAGCCGAAGACCTTATTGTATTTGATCTTCAGGTTCTTGATGCCCGTCCGCTCCCTGTCCGTCTCCTCCAGCTGGGCCAGCCACTGCTTCCCGTCCCGCTTTGCGCTGCGCAGCATGTCCACCGTCTCGTCAAAGCCGTCCCGGATGATGCCGCCCTCCCGGATGGTCACAGGAGGATCCTCCTCGATGGAGGCCTGGATCAGCTGGAAGATGTCCTGCAGCCCGTCAATGCGCTCCTCCACCTCCCGCAGCTCCGGGCAGGAGAAGCCTTTCAGCACCGATTTGATGGCCGGGAGCATCTCCAGGGAATTGCGGAAAGCGATGAAATCCCTGGGGTTCGCCGTCTTGTAGGTGACCTTGCTCAGCAGCCGCTCCAAATCGTAGACGGGGTTCAGGTATTCCCGGATCTCATCCCGGGAGACGCTGTCCTTCCCCAGCTCCTCCACAGCGTCCAGGCGCTTCTCCATCTCTTCCTTATCGATTAGCGGCTGCTCCAGCATGCTCCGCAGGAGACGCCCGCCCATGGCGGTCTTGGTCTTGTCCAGCACCCAGAGCAAAGAGCCGCGCTTCTGCTTCTCCCGCATGGTCTCCGTCAGCTCCAGGTTGCGCCTGGTGGAGCTGTCCAGCAGCATATATTTGTTGGTCAGATAGGGATACAGATGGGTGAAATGGGCCAGGTCCGTCTTCTGGGTGTCATACAGATACTGCAGCAGCGCCCCCGCCGCCGTCATTCCCGTGGGGAAATCCTCTATGCCCAGCCCGATCAGGGTATTCACCTTAAAATGCCGCAGCAGAAGCCGCCTGCAGCCGTCATCGTCGAACAGATGGGGCTCCAGCGCGTTGACGGAGATGTGGTACTTCCCCCGCAGCCCCTCCACGTCGAAGCCGCTGACCAGGAAATTCTGGTTGCAGATGATCTCCGAGGGCTCGTACTTCATCAGCTCGTCGTTCAGCTTCTTTAAATCCTCCACCTCCGTGAGGTAATAGTCCCCGGTGGTCACGTCCGCCACGGAGATGCCGATCTTCGTGGGGGTGTAGGCGATGCTCATGAGGAAATTGTTCCTGGACTCCTCCAGGGACTGGAGGTTCAGGTTCGTCCCGGGGGTCACGATGCGGATGACCTCCCGCTTCACCAGCCCTTTTGCCAGCTTGGGATCCTCCACCTGCTCACAGATGGCCACCTTGTAGCCCCTGTTGACCAGCTTGGTCAAATATCCCTCCACCGCATGGTAAGGGACGCCGCACATGGGTGCCCGTTCCTCCAGGCCGCATGACTTTCCCGTCAGGGTGAGCTCCAGCTCCTTGGACACCGTCTTTGCATCCTCGAAGAACATCTCATAAAAGTCCCCCAGCCGGTAAAAAAGGATGCAGTCGGCGTACTGCTTCTTCGTCTCCATATACTGCTGCATCATGGGGGTGAGTTCACCTGCTGGAATCTGTTCTGGCATAGCTTTCGCTCCTGTTCTGTGTCTTTTGTGTGTAATGTTAGTTGAGTTTGTGAAAGGGCTTTCCGGGAATCTTCGGGATGGTCAAATGCAGAATGCCGCATATAGAGGCACTGATTTCAAACCGTCCTTTTCACCGAAATTTTTCAGGGACAGCCGGATGGCATATGCAGGCTGATACGCCTCTCTGAAAACGCTCAGGCTTCTGGAACGCACATGCTCCCCCTTCTTTACCTCTATGGCGACAATTTGATTCCCTTTCTGTAATACAAAATCGAGCGCCGCGCTGTTCGCGCTTTCCCAGTAATAGAGGGGATATCCCTTTGCCGCTAACTGCTGGGCCACATAGTTTTCCGTCACCGCCCCCACATATGAAGATCTATTTACCTCTATACAATAAAAGCTGCCTAAGGCAGCTT
>CAMTBF010000512.1 GCA_947068385.1 uncultured Lachnospiraceae bacterium | reverse complement strand
GTGGAGGAGCAGATACGGAAAGGGGCGGTTCAGGAATTCCTGGGCACGCTGCCGGAGAAGGCCCTGAACCTGGGGCTGCGCATCCTTCTGGCCGCGCTGTTCTTCCTGATAGGCGTGAAGGTGATAAAGCTGATACGGCGAATCGTCAGGACGCCCATGGAGCGGGCGGGCGCGGAGCTGGGGGTGATACAGTTCGTGGATTCCTTCGTGAAGGCCACGCTGTACGTGGTGCTGGTCATGGGGCTGGCGTCCTCCTTCGGGCTGGACGCGGCCAGCGTGGTGGCCGTGCTGGGCTCCGCGGGCGTGGCCATCGGCCTGGCGGTCCAGGGCAGCCTGTCCAATCTGGCGGGAGGGGTGCTGATACTGGCCCTGAAGCCCTTCCGGGTGGGGGACTACATCAGGGAGAGCTATTCCAACCAGGAGGGCACGGTGACGGAGATACAGATTTTCTATACCAAGCTCCTGACCCCGGACAACCAGACCGTCATCCTGCCCAACGGCAACCTGGCCAACAACAGCCTGGTGAACATCACCATGCAGGAGGTACGGCGGATGGACGTGACGGTGGGGATTTCCTACCATGCAGATCTGAAGAGGGCCAAGGCCGTGCTGTTGGGGATACTGGAGGAGGACGAGGCGGTGCTGAAGGACCGGGACAGGCTGGTCTTCGTGTCCGAGCTGGGCAGCTCCTCCGTGGTGCTGGGGGTGCGGTGCTGGTTCCGGCAGGAGGACTTCTGGCAGGGCAAGTGGCGCGTCACGGAGGAGTGCAAGCTGAGGCTGGATGCGTGCGGGATCGAGATTGCGTATGACCAGCTGGATGTGCATATTGACGGGAAATTGGGATAATACAGAACGGAAAACCATAAAATCTGCAAAAAGCAAAAAAACAGTTGCAAAATATAGGAAAAGCTTGTATAATGATATTCGGTTCTGTGAGACAGGCTTCTGTGGCTCAGTTGGTAGAGCGATTGATTCGTAATCAATAGATCACGGGTTCGAGTCCCGTCAGAAGCTTTCGTGCATCAAAATGTTAGTCGGAGGTATTTTCAATGACAGATAAGGAGTGGCAAGATACCAAGATGGCTACTTTGTATGAGCTCCGCCTGATATTTGCGAATGGTGAGAAGAGCGAGTATACAAAAGAGGAGATAGTGGAGCTGTTGGATAAAATAGCGATGGCAAAAGACCAACAGTGATGCGTTCATATGATTTTATGTAAGGCCAAAGCACAAGCTTGTGGCCTTTTTTCGTTTACGATTACATCTTGAACCGTATCCGAATCTGGTGCTCGATGGCCTGGATGGATTTATAGAAGCCCAGGGCGATGACGCACAGCACGATGATGCTGGTGATCACCATGTCCAGCTGGAACACCTGGGAGCCGTATATGATCAGGTACCCAAGCCCCCGCCTGGCCGCCAGGAACTCCCCGATGATGACCCCCACCAGGGCCAGCCCGATGTTCACCTTGGCGGTGCTGAGCAGGATGGGCACGGAGCCCGGCAGCACCACCTTCAGGAACGCGTCCCGCCTGCTGCCGCCCAAAGTGTAGATCAGCGTGATCTTCTCGCTGTCCACCTGCTGGAAGCCCGTGTAGAAGCTGATGATGGAGCCGAAGACCGCCACGGACATGCCGGCCACGATGATGGTCCGGGTGCCGGTGCCCAGCCAGACGATGAAAAGCGGCGCAAGGGCCGATTTCGGCAGACTGTTGAGCACCACCAGGTAGGGCTCCAGTATCTCGGACAGCTTCCTGGAGTGCCATAGCAGCGTGGACATCAGGAGGCTGAACGCGATCACCAGCAGGAAGCTCAGCACCGTCTCCAGCAGCGTCACGCCTATGTGGGAGAGCATGGCATTGTACCTGATCTGGTCCACGAAGCAGCGCGCCACGCGGCTGGGGCTGGAGAAGAAGAAGCTGTCGATCCACTTCTGATTGGCGCTGACCTCCCACAGGGCTAAAAAGAGGACGAAGATGAGCGTGCGCCAGGAAGCGATTTCATGGTGGTGCCTCCTGTGCTTTCTGATGAACTCCTCCTGCCTGGTCAATTCGGGGGAAGCCTTTTTCCTTTTTCCGGAATCAGTTGTCAGTTCAGCTTTCATGTGTCAGATCCTCCCATAGCATATTGAAATACTGCTGGAACTCGGGAGCGTTCCTCGCGGCCAGCGGCGAATCGTCCGCCAGCGTCAGATGTACGCTTACCTCATTTTTGACCACGGCCGGACGGCCGGACAGGACGATGATTCTGTCGGCCAGGCTGATGGCTTCCGACAGGTCGTGGGTGATGATGACCATGGTCTTCCCCGCAGCCCGGATCAGCCTGCAGATATCCGCGGACACGAAAAGCCTGGTCTGATAGTCCAGGGCGCTGAAGGGCTCATCCAGCAGGAGGAGCTGGGGCTCCAGGGCCAGCGTCCGTATCAGCGCCGCCCGCTGCTTCATTCCGCCGGACAGCTCGTCAGGGCGCTTATCCCTGAATTTGTCCAGCCCGTAGTCCTTCAGGAGCCGGTCTACCGCCTCCAGGCGTTCCGGTGTCATTTTATGGTTCAGCTCAAGCCCTAAGGTCACGTTCCGGTAGACGGTGCGCCACTCAAAGAGGTGGTCCCGCTGGAGCATGTAGCCTATCTTCGGATAGTGCAGGGAGCCGTCGGGATTGTTCACCACGATCGTCCCTTCCTCCGGGGACAGGAGCCCTGCGATGATGGACAGCAGCGTGGACTTGCCGCAGCCGCTGGGCCCTACGATGGCGATGAATTCCCCCTCCCGGACGCCGAAGGAGATGTCCTGCAGCGCTTTCGTCTCCCCGTGGAGATTGTGGTAGGAATAGCCGATGTTCTTCAGTTCCAGGATGTTCTGCATATATGCCATTCCCGTTTGCCTTTTTCCTATATCATATGAAGGACGGCGGGCAGGGGTTCTAGGACTGCCTGTCCGAAATGGCGAAAGGCCCCATGGGAATCCTGAAAGACAGCGCCGATCCGCGGCATGTTTTGCCCCGGCCGCATTGCCCCGGCCGG
>CAMTBF010000511.1 GCA_947068385.1 uncultured Lachnospiraceae bacterium | reverse complement strand
ACGCTGGGCTATATGACAGAGGTGGAGGTGCCGAACCTGGAGGAGTCGCTGGAGCGGCTGATCGCCGGGGACTACGTGCAGGAGAGCCGCATGATGCTGGGCGGCAGGGCCACATTCGCGGACGGGCGGAGGGAAGAGGGCTGGGCGCTGAACGATATCGTGATATCCAGAAGCGGCCCCCTGCAGATCATCAAGTTCAATATATACGTCAACGGGCAGTTCCTGAATGGCTACAGCGCGGACGGCGTGATCGTCACCACGCCCACAGGCTCCACGGGCTATAACCTGTCCGCGGGAGGCCCCTTGGTGGAGCCCGGCGCCAGGCTGATCGTGCTGACCCCTATCTGCCCCCATTCCCTGAATCAGCGCAGCATCATCCTCTCCCCGGAGGATGTGATAGAGATCGAGATACCGGCCCGGGGGGAGAGCGGCAGCCAGAACGTGGAGGCAAGCTTTGACGGCAGCCATGTCATACCGCTGGGGACGGGAGACAGGCTGCGGATCGTAAGGTCGGAGGAGACCACGGAATTCCTGAAGCTGGGCCAGGTCAGCTTTCTGGACGTGCTCCACAGGAAAATGAAGGAATAATACAGGTCTAAGGAATCAGGAGTCTGACAGAGGGGGAAGGGACGGGACATGAAGGAGAACAGGCAGGACAAGATGCTGGAGATCATTCGCAGCCACGATGTGGGGACCCAGGAGGAGCTGGCCAGGAGGCTGCGGGAGGCGGGCTTTTCCGTGACCCAGGCCACGGTCTCCAGGGACATCCGGGAGCTGAAGCTGTCCAAGGTGCCCACGGCGGAGGGCGGGCAGAAATACGTGGCGCTGGAGCAGGAGGAGGGAGGCCGGGGGGACAGGTTCATCCGTGTCCTGCACGATGCCTTCTCCTCCATGGCCACCGCCCAGAACCTGCTGGTGGTCAGGACAGTGTCCGGCATGGCCATGGCGGCGGCCACCGCCCTGGACGCCCTGCAGCTTCCCGAGGTGGTGGGCTGCATCGCCGGGGACGACACCATCTTCGTGGCCACCCATACATTAGAGGAAGCGCAGGCGCTGATGGAGAAGATCGGATCCATCACGGCGTGACGGCCGGGCTTCCGCTCTCACAGGGCGTGGGGAGCGCCCCATGAGAGCGGGAGTCCGCTGGCCTACAGAGATGTGCCGGAGAGGGTGAATCTGGCCGAGACGCGCCCCGGCTTGGGAAGGGCCGGGGCGCGGTGGGCCAAAAGCCTGAAAGGAGAAAGAAGATGCTGACTAGCTTGCATGTGAAGAACCTGGCATTGATGGAAGAGACGGAGGTGGAGTTCGGCGAGGGCCTGAACATCCTCACCGGGGAGACCGGCGCAGGCAAGTCCCTGCTGATAGGGAGCGTGAACCTGGCCCTGGGGGGGAAGTTCGAGCGGGAGATGCTGCGCAAGGGGGCGGAGAGCGCCCTCGTGGAGCTGGTCTTCACCGGAAACGAGCGCGTCCGCGGGAAGCTGGAGGAGCTGGAGCTGGAGCAGTCGGAAGACGGAACCGTAGCCATCAGCCGCAAGATCAGCGTGGGGAAGAATGTGTACCGCATAAACGGAGAGACCGTCACCGCGAAGCAGGTGAAGGAGCTGGCGGAGCTCCTGATAGACATCCACGGCCAGCATGAGCACCAGTCCCTGCTGCACAAAAAGAAGCACATGGAGATCCTGGACGCCTACTGCGGCGGGAAGCTTGCGAAGGAGGCGGAGGCGGTGGCCGCCGCCTACAGGGAATGCCGGGAGCTGGAGCGCTCCCTGGAGGAAGAGGCCATGGACGAGGAGGCCAAGGCCAGGGAACAGGCGCTGGCCCGGTTCGAGCTCCAGGAGATCGAGCAGGCCCATCTGGTGCCCGGCGAGGACGAAGAGCTGGAGCAGCGCTACCGCATCATGGTGAACGGCAAGAGGATAACCGAAAACCTGTCAGAAAGCTATCAGTACACCGGAAGCGACTTCGAGGGAGGGGCGGGAGGCGCCCTGAGCCGCGCCCTGCGCGCCCTGCGCAACGTGTCGGGGCTGGACGGCCGCCTGGGGGAGCTGGAGGGGGAGCTGGCGGAGATCGACAACCTGCTGGCGGACTACAACCGGGACCTGGCCCAGTACATGGAGGACTGCGAGTTCGACGACGAGGAGTATGCCGCCGTGGAGGAGCGGCTGAACCTCCTGAATCGCTTGAAGGAAAAATACGGGAACACCCTGGAGGCGGTGATCGCCTACGGGGAGGGGCGGCAAAAGCTCCTGGACAGGCTGGACGACTACGACGCCTATATCGAAGGGCTGAACCAGCGCCTGGCCGCGGCCAGGGCAAAGCTGGAGGAGGGCTGCGGCAGGCTCTCCAAGATCCGCAGGAAGCATGCCGCCGTCCTGACGAAGCAGCTGAAGGAGGCCCTGGTGAACCTGAACTTCGCCACGGTGGAATTCGAGATCGCCATAGACCGGGCCAAGACCGTCACCGCAAAGGGCTATGACGACGTGGAGTTCCTGATCTCCACCAATCCCGGCGAGGGCCTGAAGGCATTGAGCCAGGTGGCCAGCGGCGGCGAGCTGTCCCGCATCATGCTGGCCATCAAGACCGTATTGGCCGGCAGGGACGACATCGACACCCTGATTTTCGATGAGATAGATACGGGCATCAGCGGCAGGACGGCCTGGCGGGTCTCCGAGCAGCTGGATACCGTGGCCCATGCCCACCAGGTGCTGTGCATCACCCATCTGCCCCAGATAGCGGCCATGGCGGACAGGCATTTCGTCATCGAGAAAAGCAGCACCCAGGACAATACCATCACCGACATCCGCCTGCTGGAAGAGGAGGAGAGCCTGGGAGAGCTGGCAAGGCTCTTGGGCAGCGACACGCTCACGGAGGCAGCCCTGTCCAACGCCAGGGACATGCGCCTGCAGGCTGCCGCCCATAAATCCCATTCAAAATAAAATTCCAAAAGCTGCTGGAATGAAACCGGGAAAAATCTCACATACTATACACGAAAAAAGACTCTCAGAGGGTCTTTTTTTGT
>CAMTBF010000510.1 GCA_947068385.1 uncultured Lachnospiraceae bacterium | reverse complement strand
AGATAGGGTCTGAAAGCCTTATAAAATGGGGGCTAAAGATTCCGAGAAAATATGAATAAGATAAGGAGGAACCAGACCAATGATCAATCCACAAAACCAAAGAACCGCCAAAATAGTGGAGCTGCTGGAGCAGATGAACCTGTTCACGGCAGACGAAATCGCCCTGATGGAGGATTACCTCACCGGGGCGGCAGGGGAGGAGGCCCTGCAGAAGCTGGCTTTCCGCGACCTCACCGCCGTCCCCATTGACCTGGCGGCCAAGCTGCGGACGCTGGGCATCGACCTGACCAACAAGGGACGGGAGGCGGAGGCGGAGCGGCTGTGCCTCCTCCTGTTCACCATAGGCCAGTCCACCTGCAGCGGGATGATGCCCTGGAACGGCTATTATAATTACGACAAGAACCGCATCCTCCTGCCCGAACCCGCCATGCAGGCAGCGGTCTACGCCGCCCAGATCGGCATGAACGAGCATATGGTCAGCCGCTACACCATCCCCAACCTGATAAAGCTGGCGGACAGCCGGCCCGACACCCTCAGAAAGGCCATGGAGTACCAGAAGAGCAAAACGGAGAACGGCAAGATCATCCTGCTGATGACCTATTTCCGGATAAAATACCCCAATGTAAGGCTGACGGAGGAGGGCGCGGACAAGGCGGACAAAGGGGGCGGCCTCTTGGCCGGCGTGGGCAAGCTGCTGGGGCTGGGAGGAGATACCGGGGAGAAATCGGCGAAAATCAGCGCCGAGGATATGGCGCTCCTGCGGGAGTACGGGGAAATCCTGGCAAACAGCCTGCACAGCCTCTACGGGAACCAGATGGCGAAACTGGAACTGGACGAGATCGTGAATGCGGTATACCGTGATAAGGTGGACGACAGGATATTGAAAAAGGCCCAGGCCAACCTGACGGTGAACCGCTTTCTGCTGCGCATGCTGGGAGGCACGGCCTTCGTCAACTACGCCCAGTCCCCCATGCTGGCAAATGTCTGCAAGATATGCCTGGCAGCGGACACGGCCAACATGCTGGACATCATGGACAGCATAGATCTGCGGGGCGATTTGAACGAAAGGGGCGGCGAGTTCGACGAGACATTCTCCATAGACAAAAAGAAGTTCATCGCCTGGGCCGCCGCCAAGGGGAAGAACAATATCCTGAGAAGCCAGTTCGCCCGCAACAGGGAAACCTACTTAGAATGCATGAAGTCCGCGGACTTCGACACCTTCAACCGGATGAACGACATCGTCAAACAGATGGATCCGTCCCTGTACCAGGAGCGCATGGGAAAGGACCTGTCCAGGCAGCAGTCCAGGCTCATCGACGCCCTGGTGAAGATCGTGGACAGCCAGGCGGCATCCGCGGTGCGGGATTACCTGGAGAACGGCGGCGAAATCTCCGCCCTCTACCCCTATGAGGACAGGCTGCAGAGCGGCACCAGCTACCGCTGGGGCGGCAGCCACTGGAACATCCTCCAGGCCTATCAGAGCGCTTACGGCTATGACGCGCTGAGCGACCGCTGTGAGGCTTTCCTGATGCTGTACAGAGGGTACGCCAACACCACCAGCCTCCGGGGGAAGGCCGGACAGGGCTACAATGAAGTCAGCGGCGACAGGGTGAAGCGCCTCTTTGCCGCAGTGGACAGGGCGGGCCTGAGCCTGGGGAGACAGCTGAACGGCTACGCGGACGCCTATGACTCCCTCTACATGGATAGATGGAAGGACGAGCTGAAGAACGCCGCCAGAGGGATCTTCCAGGGATACCTGGCGGACAGGCGGCAGGAGGCCGTAACCGGTTTCCGGGAGGCCGCCAGCACCGGAAGATGCCTGGGCCTTACCGTCCTGGGACAGCATCCGGAGCAGAACAAAGAGGAGATTCTTGGCTTCTCCCAGGACAGCTCCAAGGCCGTCAAGGAAGAGCTGCTGGAAATCCTGTATCGGTGCAAGGGCTGGGAGGCGGAGATAGAAAAGCTCCTGTCCTCCAAAAAGGCCGCGGAGCGCGAAATCGCCATCCGCGTGCTGACCAAATGGGACAGCGAAAAATATACCCCCATCCTGAAGGAAGCTTTGGAAAAGGAGAAGAACGGCAAGGTGCGCGCCCTGCTGGAGACGGCGCTCCACATCAGCAGCACCGGCGAGAACCAGGGCGGAAAGGCTCTGACTCAGGAGGATTTGGTAAAAGACCTCCACAAGGGCGGCAAGAAGCGCTCCCTGGCCTGGGCCTACGAGACGCCTTTCTCTAAGGTACATAAAAAAGACGGGACGGAGGCCAGCGAGGAGTATCTGCAGGCTGTGTTCCTAAGCTACGCCGCCATGTCCCCCTGCGGCGTAAGCCCTACCGCCGCTGCCCTGGCCCAGGCCCTGGACCAACGGGAGTTCGCCGTCTACGTGGGCGAGCTCTTCGACAAGTGGATGGAGGCCGGCGCGGAGTCCAAGAAGCGCTGGGTGCTCTACGCGGCGTCCATCCACGGCGGCGGGGACATGGTGAAGAAGCTCCACCACCAGATCCAGGAGTGGCCCAACGCCGCCCGAGGGGCCATCGCCTCGGAGGCGGTGCAGGCCCTGGCCTTAAGCCCGGAGCCCCAGGCCCTTTTGATTGTGGACGGAATTTCGCGTAAATTTAAATTTAAACAGGTGAAGGCAGCGGCGGGAAAGGCCCTGGAGTTCGCGGCGTCCCAGCTTGGCATCACCACTGAGGAGCTGGCGGACAGAATCGTGCCCGACTTGGGCTTTAACGAAAATATGGAGCGGATATTCGACTACGGCGAGCGGAAGTTCACCGTCACCATCACCACCGCCCTGGAGATAGAGGTCTTCGACGAGAGCGGCAAGAAGCTGAAGAACCTCCCAGCCCCGGGCAAGCGGGACGATGAGGAAAAGGCGGCCGCGGCATACGATGAGTTCAAGCAGATGAAGAAGCAGATGAAGGCCACGGTCACCAGCCAGAAGATGCGCCTGGAGATGGCCCTGTCCACCGGCAGGCAGTGGACCGTGGAGGCCTGGCGGAACCTGTTCGTGAAGAACCCTGTGATGCACCAGTTCGCCAC
>CAMTBF010000509.1 GCA_947068385.1 uncultured Lachnospiraceae bacterium | reverse complement strand
CAGGAGCCCATCGACAAGTTCGATGAATTCCGCGAGATCCTGAAGAACGAGGGCCACATTGAAGAGCTGATAGCGATTCAGCAGAGTGCTATGGATCGTTACGAGGCAAGGTAGTAGGATGAAAAGGGCATCTGCGGGTGCAGGGCACCTGAAGGTGCCCTTTTTCGTTCATGCGCCGGCGGGCGCGCTTCTGAAGGACAGGAGGGGTGTATGAAAGCTGCGAAGGTCAATAACGGAAGTTCGGGAAAACAGAAATTCTCGGCGAGGCTGAAAAGGGATTTCAGGTCCAACAAATATATCTATATCATGCTGCTGCCGGTGGTGGTGTATCTGCTCATTTTCAGCTACGCTCCCATGTACGGCATCGTCATAGCGTTCAAGAACTATAAGCCCAGGCTGGGGATCCTGGATAGCCCCTGGGTGGGAATGAAATATTTCAAGGAATTCACGTCCTCCATGTACTTCGGCAGGACGCTGAAGAACACGCTGGCCCTCAGCGGACTGAACCTGCTGTTCGGGTTCATGGCGCCCATCATCTTCGCGGTGCTGCTGAACGAGATCCGCAACATGAGGTTCAAGAAGCTGGTGCAGACCATTACCTATCTGCCCCACTTCATCACTACGGTCATCATCGCCAGCCTGATACTGGTGTTCACCAACAGCGACGGCTTCATCACCCAGATCGTGAACGGCATCACCGGGCACACCGGGAGCCTGATCGGGGACAAGAACTGCTTCCGGGCGATCTACGTGATATCCGATATCTGGCAGGGCTTTGGATGGGGCTCCATCGTCTACCTGGCCACCATCGCCGGGATCAGCCCGGAGCTGTACGAGGCCGCCAGGATCGACGGGGCCAACAAGTTCCGGCAGATCTGGCATGTGACGCTGCCCGGCATGCGGCCTACGATCGTCACCATGTTCATCCTGGCCATGGGCGGCCTGATGAGCATCGGCTGGGAAAAGGCTTTCCTGCTGCAGACGCCGCTGACCTATGAGACCTCGGACATCATCTCTACCTTTGTGTACCGGAAAGGCTTCGAGGACGCCAACTACAGCTACTCTACCGCGGTGGGCCTGTTCAATTCGATCATCAACCTGATCCTGGTGACGACGGCCAACAGGCTGAGCCGGAAGTTCAATGAGACGAGTCTGTGGTAAACGGGAAGGGGGTATAATTTTGAAGGAAGAAAACGATAAGAGAATGATAATCGGCACCGGAGAGAAGATTTTCCTGGTGGTCAATAATCTCATCATGGTGTTCCTGATGGTGATCACGCTCTACCCGCTGCTCTATGTGCTGTTCTGCTCCCTGAGCGACCCCATAGAGCTGGGGAAGGTGACGGGGCTCATGATCAGGCCTGCGGGCTTCAGCCTACGGGGCTACAAGGCAGTCCTTGATTCCGATAATATATGGACGGGATTCCGGAATACCATATTCTATGTGATTGTGGGGACGTCCTGCAGCATGGCCATCACCATCGTAGGCGCCTATGCGATCGCAAAGAAGAACTTCATGCTGAAGAAGCCTGTGATGCTGTTCATCATCTTCACCATGTATTTCGGCGGCGGCATGATCCCTACCTTCCTGGTGGTGCAGGGCCTGCACCTGACCAATACGGTCTGGGCCATGATCGTGCCCGGGATGCTGAGCGTCTACAATATGATCGTGCTGCGGACCTCCTTCCAGTCGGTGCCGGAGAGCCTCTATGAATCGGCGGCGCTGGACGGGGCCAACGACTTCACCATGCTGACGAAGATCACATTGCCCCTGTCCAAGGCGGCCCTGGCCACCATCACCCTGTTCTACGCGGTGGGGAAATGGGGCGAGTGGTATCCGGCGCTGGTGTACCTGCAGAAGCGCAGGGACCTCTATCCCCTGCAGATGTTCCTGCGGGAGCTTCTGGTGAAGCAGGAGGACATGGAGACCCTGCTGGCCAACAACGTAGGGCAGGACGCGGAGGCCTATCTGCTGAAGGAGATCATCAAATACGCCACGATCATCGTGACCACGGTGCCCATCCTGGTGGTGTATCCTTTCCTGCAGAAGTATTTCGTGAAGGGCGTGCTGGTGGGATCCGTGAAAGGGTGAGCGCGCAAGCGGGGGCCCCGTTCCCCGGGGCTTCCCGGAGCCTTCCCGGAAAAAACATAAATTTTGTAAAATATACTTGATTAATGGAGGGCACCTGTGTTATAATAGCTTTCGTCGGTAGAAAACGGCGTACAGGGGAATAGTACAATGGTAGTGCGGCGGTCTCCAAAACCGTTGATGGGAGTTCGATCCTCTCTTCCCCTGCTAGGAAAAAGAAGTGTTGATGGGTGGTCTGTTGGTGGCGCTGTCGGCAGTTCTTTTTTTTATTTCCGCGGCAGGGCTGCGGTCTGGCGGAAGGGACGAGGATTGGCGAAGAGTTGGAGGGCGGATATGGACGGGATGGATCGGACAGAGAGGGCGGGACAGGAGAACCGGGAGGAAGAGCGGCTGGAGCTGGCGCTCAAGACCCTGCGGAGCTTCCTGCTGGGGCTGGCGGCCCAGGCGGGAGAGGGAGAGGAGTACGGAGAGCGGCTGTGGCAGGGGATCAGGCAGTCGGCGGGCCTTCTGCAGGAGCTGGCGTACTATCATGACAGAGGGGAGTTCCTGTGCAGGTATGAGGTGGCAGGGTACACGCTGGCGGATGTGCTGGTATGGCAGGTGGACCATTTCAAGCTGTACATGGATCGGCCGGAGGAGATGAACCGCTACAGGCAGCCCAGACTGCTGCTGGCTTCCTTCGACACCATGCTGCAGATGGAGGAGGATCCGGCATCCTTCGCGGAGAAGATGCGGTGCGAGACGGGGCAAGACATTCTGTGAATGTCTCGACATTCCGTGAATGCCCTGACGTTCTGCGAACATAAAAGACAAAAGCACTCGCGATCTCTCGTGGGTGCTTTCATCTATAAAAGGGGAATTCGTCTATTATCATACCTGAAATATTTCCATATGTCAATCCCTTTTTGCGATTTTTCTAAAAAAATTGATAAATTTTTTGTGCTGTACTTTTATGA
>CAMTBF010000508.1 GCA_947068385.1 uncultured Lachnospiraceae bacterium | reverse complement strand
CAGGCTCATGTTCATCCATGCCCACAAGACCGCGGCCCTGATACAGGCGGCCATGATGGCGGGGGCGATCCTGGCAGGAGCGGATGAAGGGCAGATAGCGGCCATCGAAAAATGCGCCTACGACATAGGCATCGCCTTCCAGATACAGGACGACATCCTGGACGTGATCGGAGACAGCGGGGAGCTGGGCAAAGCCACGGGCAGCGATGCCGCGAACCGGAAGGAGACCTATGTGACCTGGAAGGGCCTGGAGCAGGCGAAGGCGGACGTGGAGGCATTGTCCCGGGAGGCCGTGGCCATTCTGGACGGCTTCGCGGGGGAGCATGCATTCCTGAAGCACCTGATTCTGACATTGATAGACAGAAGAAAATAGAAATGAAAAACGGATGCAGCATTCTTCCACGGGAGATTTTGTGGAAGGCTGCCGGGAAAGGCAAGGGGCGGTTGCGTTATGTTGCTGGAGACCATAGGACAGGCCAACGATATCAAGAAGATAAGGAAAGAGGATCTGGGCGACCTGGCACAGGAAATCCGGGATTTCCTGATACGGACGATCAGCGTCACGGGAGGGCATCTGGGGGCGAACCTGGGGGCCGTGGAGCTGACCCTGGCCCTGCACCTGGCCCTGGATTTGCCGAAGGACAAGATCATCTGGGACGTGGGGCATCAGTCCTACACCCACAAGATCCTCACCGGCCGGAAGGGCAGGTTCGAGACCCTGCGCCAGTTCCATGGCCTCAGCGGCTTCCCCAAGCGCAAGGAAAGCGAATGCGACGTCTTCGACACAGGCCACAGCTCCACCTCCCTGTCCGCGGGGCTGGGGCTGGTGAAGGCCCGGGAGATCACAGGCGGCAGCGAGACAATCGTATCGGTGATCGGGGACGGGTCGCTTACCGGGGGCATGGCCTACGAGGCCCTGAACAACGCCGCCAAGCTGGAGACGAACTTCATCATCATCCTGAACGACAACAACATGTCCATCTCCGAGAACGTGGGAGGCATGTCCAAATATCTCAACAGCATCCGCACGGCCTCCGGCTATCTGGACCTGAAGAAGGGAATCTACAATGCCCTCCAGGGCACCAAGCGGGGGGACAGCACCATAAGCCGCATCCGCAGGGCCAAGAGCAGCTTCAAGCAGCTCGTGATACCCGGCATGATGTTCGAGGACATGGGCATCACCTACTTAGGGCCTGTGGACGGCCATGACATCCCGGCCCTGGTGGCCACCATCCAGGCCGCCAAGCGGGTGGAGGGGCCGGTGATGATCCACGCGCTGACGGAGAAAGGCCGGGGATACCGGCCCGCGGAGCGCCATCCCGCCAGGTTCCACGGCACGGAGCCCTTCGACATCGAAACGGGCATCCCCTCCCATCCCAGGACGGTGGCAAATTATACGGACATCTTCTCCACGGTGATGTGCAAGCTGGGACAGAGGGACGACAGGATCGTAGCCATCACCGCCGCCATGCCCGACGGCACAGGGCTGAAACGGTTCCACAACATGTATCCGGACCGCTTCTTTGACGTAGGCATAGCGGAGCAGCATGCGGTGACCTTCGCGGCAGGGCTGGCGGTGGGGGGCATGAAGCCCATCGTGGCCGTGTATTCCTCCTTCCTGCAGCGGGCCTACGACCAGATCCTCCACGATGTGTGCCTGCAGAACCTCCCTGTGGTCTTCGCCATCGACAGGGCGGGGCTGGTGGGCAGCGACGGGGAGACCCATCAGGGGGTCTTCGACCTTACATATCTCTCCGGCATCCCGAACATGCACATCTGTGCCCCCAAGAACAAGTGGGAGCTGTCGGACATGCTGAAGTTCGCGGTGGCCCTGGGAGCGCCCGTGGCGGTGCGCTATCCCAGGGGGACGGCCTACGCGGGGCTGAAGGAGCACCGGGAGCCCGTGGCCCTGGGCAGGGCGGAATGGATCTACAGGGAGCGGGAGATCGCGCTGTTCGCGCTGGGCAGCATGGTGAAGACCGCCGAGGCCGTGCGGGACAGCCTAAAGGCCAGGGGCCATGAGGTGAGCCTGGTCAACGCCAGGTTCGTGAAGCCCATCGACGAGGAGGCCGTGGCAGAGGCCTGCGCCGACCATGGGCTAATCGTCACCGTGGAGGAGAACGTGACCTGCGGCGGCTACGGGGAGAAGGTGCTGGCTTATATGAACGAAAAGGGCCTGGGCAGCCGCTTCCTGGGCATAGCGGTTCCCGACGTCTTCGTGGAGCATGGCAATGTGGAGCTGCTGAAGCAGGAGATCGGCATGGACGCGGAGGGCATCGTGGCCAGGATCCTGGAGAGAATCGGCGAGGCGTAGGGAGACGGATGAAAGAGCGTTTGGATGTCATATTGGTAAAGCAGGGACACGCGCCCTCCAGAGAGAAGGCCAGGGCCATCATCATGTCCGGCAATGTCTATGTGAACGGGCAGAAGGAGGACAAGGCCGGGACATTCTTCGATGAGGCGAAGATAGCGCTGGAGGTGCGGGAGAGCGCCCTGCGCTATGTGAGCCGGGGCGGGCTGAAGCTGGAGAAGGCCATGGCGGTATGGGGGCTTTCCCTGGAAGATAAGGTGTGCATGGACATCGGGGCCTCCACCGGGGGCTTCACGGACTGCATGCTGCAAAACGGAGCCGCAAAGGTCTATGCCGTGGACGTAGGGCACGGGCAGCTGGCCTGGAAACTGAGGAATGACGACAGGGTCATCTGCATGGAGCAGACCAATTTCCGGTACGTGGTGCCGGAGGACATCGGGGAGCCGCTGGACTTTGCCAGCGTGGACGTGTCCTTCATCTCCCTGACGAAGATATTGATTCCCGCCAGGAACCTGCTGAAGCGCGGCGGGGAGATGGTCTGCCTGATCAAGCCCCAGTTCGAGGCGGGCAGGGAGAAGGTGGGCAAGAAGGGCGTGGTCCGGGAGCCGGAGGTCCATGGGGAGGTCATCCGGAAAATCGTTGACTACGTGGATATCGTCGGATTTGCCCCACTGCATCTGGACTACTCCCCGGTGAGAGGGCCGGAGGGGAACATCGAGTATCTGCTGCACCTGAAAAAAGAGG
>CAMTBF010000507.1 GCA_947068385.1 uncultured Lachnospiraceae bacterium | reverse complement strand
GATAGCTGCTGGGATTGACACATATTTCAATGTAATCTTTTCCATCTTGTGTCAGCAAATTTACTTCTACAATGATACCCAGAATGTCCCTGACCTTATTGGGAATATCTTCTAACAGCTTTTTGCTATCTAAAACTCCAATTACCGTACCATCATCCTTCGTTCCAATATATATTCTGCCGCCTTGTGCATTGGCAAAACCACAAACCCATTTTAAATACTCGTCTCTCCAAGATTCTTTCCATTCTGTATTTTGGCTTTCTTTCATAAACATATCATCTCCTATATAGTGCGGTCACTATATACATAAAAAGCTTTTAGCAATATCCAACCAAGCCTGGCTGGGAATTCTAACCGTTCCTTTCCATCATGGGGTGACCGGCCTCGGTTTTCAAATATCAGGCCTGTCCTTTTGCAGGAAAGAAGCCCGCCTGACGGCATCCGCGCCGAACTTCTCCCGGATGCTGTCCATGGCCCTGTCCAGCCGCTCCAGCTTCTCGTAATCCGTGTCGTCGAACAGGGACAGCTGCCTGTTGTCCCCCTCCTTGGTCACCTTTCCGGTCTGGATCCCAATCAGGCGGATGGGAGTCCCGTCCCAGAACTCGTCAAAGAGCCTGCAGGCGGCCTGGTAGATCTCGTCCGTGATGTTGGTGGCATGCTCCAGGACGCACTGGTGGGAGGCATTGGTCAGGTCAAAGAAGCGCAGCGTCACGGAGACCACCTCTATCCACGCTCCGTCCCGCCGAAGCCGCCTGCCCACGGTCTCCGCCAGGGACAACAGCACCTGCTTCGCCTCCTCCGCCCGGGTCACGTCATAGCTTAAGGTGACGGAATTGCCATATCCCTTATTGTCCGCGCGCTCCGCCTCCACCAGGGAGAAGTCCCTGCCGTTGGCATAATTCCAGATGGCTTCCCCGTGCTTCTTCAGCGCCGCCTGCAGCGTCCCCAGGTCTGCCTGTGCCAGATCCCCGATGGTGCAGATGCCAAGGCGCTTCAGCTTCTGCTCCGATGCCCCTCCCACAGAGAAAAGCTCCCCTACCGGAAGGGGCCACAGCTTCTCCTGAATCTCATCCGGGAAAAGGGTGTGCACCTTGTCCGGCTTCTCGAACTCCCCGGCCATCTTCGCCAGCAGCTTATTGCTGGAGATTCCTACGTTCACCGTGAAGCCCAAGGTGTCCCTGATCTCGTCCTTCAGCCGGTGAGCCGCCTCTATGGGGCTTCCGAACAGGCCCTCCGTCCCGGTCATGTCCGCAAAGGCCTCATCGATGCTGTACTGCTCCACCGTATCCGAGTACCTGCGCAGGATTTCCATGAAAGCCGCGGAATTCCTGGCGTATAGGGCCCGGTTGGGTGACACCAGTGTCAGATTGGGGCATTTCCGCAACGCGTCCACGATGGGCTCTCCCGTCCGCACATTGTATTTCTTCGCCGGGATGGATTTCGCCAGTATGACGCCGTGCCGCTTGGACATGTCCCCGCCCACCGCGGACGGAATCGTCCGCAGATCCAGCTCCTCCCCCAAATCCTGCAGGCGGTGCACCGCCTCCCAGGAGAGGAACGCGCTGTTCACATCGATGTGGAAGATTACTCTGTCATCCATACAAATGTCCCTCGTCAGTTAGATGTGCCATTATAGTATATTTCTAACAAAATGTCACTGTAAAACGTCACTGTAAAATGTCACTGTATTCTTGGCATTCTCATCGCGACTCCCTTCCGTCCCTTCCTCCCACCATTCGCTGCCATACCGTCCGTCCAAATTATTTCGATTTGTCTCCCCTAAATATAATACCCACATACCCCCCGCTCCGACTCTTCCGCCAGCACCAGGAGGGCAGCGCTGTTGATGGATTTCGTCTGGCCGCCCTCGTTCAGGCAGACAAAATAGCTGCAGTAGACCATATTCCGAATCTGGAACATGTTCATGGGGTCGTATCCGCATATGAAGGCGTCGCACGGAACATACCGGGAATGAGACATATGCTCCGCCACCTTCGCCTCCTTCTCCTCCATAAGGGCAGCGTACTCCCGCCCGATGAAGTCGTAGGGGCGGATCTGCGCCTCCACCCCGTCCGTATCTACGGGATTCTGCTCATAGGCGGTAAGCCCACTTTGGAAATCGTTCTCTATCTTGCGCCCTATGGCATCCATGCACAGAAAGAAGACCGCCCCCGTATAATAGGAAATCTTCCTGACATCGAACAGCAGTCTGCTCTCTGCCCGCAGTTTGCCGATATATTCCCGGACGCGGGATGCATATTTTTCCCCATTGATTGCCTTCAGGGCTTTCAGGCCGATGAACTCCGCCATCCCCTCTGTGGTCTCTGCCCTGAGCTCCTGCGCCACCATTTCGGGATATGCAGCCAGCCTCTGTGCCCGCAGGGCGGCGAACCTTTGAAGGTCTGTGAACTCGCAGTTTTCGCAGGCATCCGCAAGATATCGGTTCTCATTATACTTCTTTGTGAAATTGTCAGTATCATCCGGATAGCGCAAAAGGGCGAAATCGGAGGGAAAGCGGGCCTCGCCGTTACTGAACTGATGGCAGTGGAACATCTCGTGAACCAGCAGATACGCAAGCGTCTCCATGTCCTCAACAGGCGAAAATTCAATATTCCAGATAGCAATATATTCCCCGCCGTACAGCTTTGAAGTATTCCCCCGGAACCCGTCCTCATAGGGAATCAGCTCCCCGTCCAGGCAGATCTCCCGACTGTCGTAGACGGCGAACCTGTACCTGTGGAATCCTTCCAGCAACGCGCCAAAATCCAGCGTGTCCAGGATGGAATCGACCTTTGCATAAATCTCCTGTAAATTCATAGCCAGCTCCTCCAAAAACTTCTCCAAAAAAGTATTGTGAAAATATTGCCTTTTCTCCTACCAGATATTATAATAGAAAAATAGTCCAGTGCCAATATCATTTACAAAAGATAGTCCTCTATGACGAGAAACCCCCGTATAAACAGCACCCCATAGGGAAACGTTATACTGCACAACAATGAAGAAGAGCATTCATGCTGAATACTGCCTAATGTAATCATGCGATTGAACCCTTTTCCGATC
>CAMTBF010000506.1 GCA_947068385.1 uncultured Lachnospiraceae bacterium | reverse complement strand
AAGAGTAAGCTTCCACATAGTTCTTTTCCGGATCCACCTCTGAAACCTGCTCCTCCGCCAGAGGGCGCACGTCAGAAGACACTGTCACGCTGTAGAACGTGCCGTCCAGGAAGTTGTTCCATGCGAACAGAGGATCCGTACCATCGGCGTAACGCCTGGTGATCGTCTTGTTATGGACATTCTCGGCATCCCAGTAGGAAGGGTTGGCCGTGTAGCTGATGGTATTCTGATAAGTATAGTTGCTGATCAGGTAAGGTCCGCAGTACGCGATATGCTCCGGATCGGTGCCGTACAGGTAGCCTGAATCGGCTCCGTCGAACTCTCCGCCGAACTTACCGCCCTGGGAGGTATAGTAGTCGCGGCTCAAAGGAGCAAGCGCGCTGTAGCCTGTCAGGGTCAGGAACCAGGGAGCGTTGGTCTCCAGGGTGTACTCCAGGGTGTAGTCGTCTATTGCCTTGACGCCTACCTGGCTGAAATCGGTGATTTCGCCGGTGCCGTACTCCTGCAGGTTTGCCACCGTGCCGTAAATCAGGTCAGCCAATCCGGCCTTGGTGTCGCAGGCATGCTGCAGGCCCGCTACCCAGTCATCGGCCTTGACTTCGCCAACCTCGGTGCCCTGGCTGGTGACCCACTTCACGCCCTTGCGGATGTGGAAGGTATAGGTGAGGCCATCCTCGGAAACCTCATAGCTCTCGGCCAGGCCGGGCTGCTGGATGTTCTCATTGTCATAGATCAGGAGACCGTCCCAGGTCGGGGAGATCACTTCGCCGCTGGTAGCCTGAGCCGAAGCCAGCGTATCCCAGGTCTGGGGTGTGGCACCGTAAGTAAAGGTGATGTTGTCGGCCAGGGTCAGACCCTTCTCCGTCGCCCAGTCAACCAGAGACTGCCAGGCTTCGCCGGTACCCACCTTGGAGCCCCACAGCGCTGTCGCCTCGGCGCGCTCCTCCGGTGTCAGAGCCCTCTCGTTTACCACAAGGAGATTCTTATAGCCGCGGTATGTCTGGTCATGGCCCCATGAAACCGTCGGGACGGAACGGGGGATGACCTTGGAGATGCCGGAACCGCCCGTGTTGTTCTGCATGGGCACGCCCAAGCCAGCCTCAAGGAGCTTAGCCTCGGCAACGGCCATCTTTCCCATACGGGTGTCGGGATCCACCTCCGCCAGGGCTTCCTGATAGACCTCATAGAACTCGCCCAGAACCTGGTCGTAAATCTCATCGGACTCAGTCACATAATTCGCAGCATCGAAATTCTCGATGGTGTTCGCTTCGGCTGCCGGGGTGTTGTCCACCACGATCTCCGTGGGAGCATCGCCCTCGGTCGGCTCCGACTCGGCTGCGGATGCATCAGAAGATTCTTCGCTCTCGCTGCTGGACGGCGTCGATGCCACGTCGGAAGATCCGCCGCCATCGCTGCCGCAGCCTGACACGGTCACCATGGCCGCCGCCAGGAGCAAAGCGAGCGCTTTGTTTACTTTTTTCATGTTTTTTCCTCCTCTTTCATTCTAAATTGTCACACGCATCTCCACACTATCATTATCCCGAATCGTCCAAGCCAATAAAAACGGCATACAGACATAATAGTGTATCATTGTATGCAATCAACATAGTTCAGTATAAATTACACTTGTGTAATTGTCAAGATTTTTTATTCTACACTGTAGTGTAAAAAAGTTACATTCACAAAAAGATATTATGAAATATGTTGAAAACCCTAGTTTTTTCAATCTTTTTGCCATGGCAATCATGCAAGGCAGATGCTCCCATACCGTATATCTGCCCAAAATACATCCAAAATTCGGAATAAATCACACTAAAAAATAGACATAACGCACAGTTTACGTGTTCGACTGTAAAAAAACGTCCAGTTTCCGGCTGGCCACCCTCTTCTGCTCCTCGAAGCTGTGGGCGTAGATGTTCATGGTGGTGGAGCAGCTGGCATGGCCCAGATATTTTGAGATGTCCACGATGTTCATGTCCAGGTAGTTCAAAAGGGTGGCGCAGGAATGCCTCAGGCCGTGGAGCGGTATGACGGGCAGCTCCTCCAGCCCCGCCGCCCCGGCTGCCTCCTTCTGTTCCCTGACCCATCTGTTGTACCGCGCCAGATGCCTGACGAAATATTGATAAGCCGTGGTATGCCCCATGAGGCTGCCGTCAGCGCGGGTGAACAGGTTGCCCCTCCCCTGCCAGCCGTCGCCCAGCGCGAGCCTGCGGGCATCGTATTCCTCCCGGTACCTGGTCAGGAGCGGCAGCATGCTCTCCGGGAAGGGCACCCTGCGCAGGGCAGTCCGGCTTTTCGGCTCCTTGAGCCCGAAGCCGTTCTCCGTCCGCCCGATTGCCTTGGTGATGGAGATCTCCAGCCTGTCGAGGTCGATGTCCTCCCAGCACAGGGCAAGGGTCTCCCCCTTTCGGAAGCCGCAGAAGATGGACAGGGTGAAGAATACCCGAAACTGGGTGGGCACGGGATAAGGGTGGCTTAAGGATTTCAGGAACATCAGCGACTGCCCGGGCGTGAAATAGCGCAGCTGCTCCTCCTGTTCCTTTTGCTTTTTCCTGGGCTTCCTGGCTTCTCTGCAGGGATTTCCCGCGATCAGGTCCTGGCGGATGGCCGCCGTGAAGATGCCGTTCAGCACATTGGCATAGCGCTTGATCGTCCCCGGGCGGTAGGTGTCGGCCAGCGTGCCGTAAAAGGCCTCGATGTCCGCCGTCCTCACCTGGGCCAGCTTATATGTCCTGAAAAAGGGAAGGATCCTGCTCCGCAGGAGCTGTTCGTAGCCGATGTAGGTCCCGCAGGCCAGCTCCTCCTTCATGTCCGCAAGCCATTTCCCGGCGAACTCCTGGAAGTTCAGCTTCGTGCCGTCGCAGTCATACCCATACTTGATCCTGTCCTCCATGTCCATGGCATATTTCCGGGCTTCCTTCTCCTGCTGCCTTTTGGTGGCGGACTGGTTCACGGAATAGGTCAGGTTCTTCACCAGCTTGTTCCCCTGGGCGTCATATCCCAGACAGATCACGATGCGATAGACGACTCTGCCGCTTTTGTGGATGATTCTCTTCAATG
>CAMTBF010000505.1 GCA_947068385.1 uncultured Lachnospiraceae bacterium | reverse complement strand
CGACGAAGGAAGTGCGGGATGACATCCTGGATGATTCTGAGTTAAAGGATTTCCAGATCATGATTGATGAATATGGATGGACAGGCAATAGCATGAACAGCGCCACCAATGGGGAGAGCTATGGGTACGACGCGGATGATCTGGCGGCAAGAGAGGCAAGAGACAAAGAGATGCTGGCCTTCCATGAGGGATGGGGAGCGCTCCAGGAGAAGGTCCGATACTACAGGGACGGCGACGACGCGATGGGCTTCCAGCTGACCTACGGGGAGGCCAGGCTGGACGTGCTGCTGACGATTCCATCGACGGACGATGAATCGGTATATGTGTACGGCTGGCCGGACATCAGGATAGGGATACGACAGATTTATGAAATGATCCCGGAATTCTCATAAATGGCTCCTTGTACTAATATATTTAGAAAAACAGTATGGTCACATGAGGTTTTTCGTGGATATAAGGTACAGGATTCTTTGCGGGATGCTTGCGGAGGATATTTTTCTGGGGGCAAGCGGCTTCGGAGCCGTGGACGATTTCATCGCATGGCTGGATGACCTGGTGTGGGGGCCCTGGATGCTGGCCCTGCTTTTGGGATGCGGCTGCTATCTGATGGTCCGGATGGACTTCTTCCCGGTCAAAAACCTGAGGTTCGCTTTGAAGTGCGCTCTGGGGATGGAGGAGGCGGAAGGCGTCCCGGGAAAGAGAGGCAGGGCGGCGGGAAGGGAAGAGGGGCGCGGAAAGGGGCGTTCCGGGGCAGCCGGAGCCACAGGGAAGATTTCCTCCCTGTCCTCCCTGACTACGGAGTTGGCCACCACCTTAGGGATAGGGAATATCGTGGGGGTGGCCTCGGCCATGGTGCTGGGCGGGCCAGGGGCCCTGTTCTGGATGGTGGCCACCAGCGTCATAGGGCTGGCCACCAAGCTGGCGGAGAGCATGCTGGCGGTAAAGTACCGGGGCAGGAACGACAGGGGGGAGATTGCGGGCGGCCCTATGTATACCTGCCGGAACGCTTTCCCCCACAAAGGGCTTGGCAGGATGCTGGGCTTCCTCTTCGCCCTGTTCGCCGTGACGGCCTCCATCGGCATGGGGAACATGACCCAGTCCAATTCCATCGCGGATGCCCTGTGGGTGGCCTTTTCCATACCGAAGGCGAAGACGGGGCTTTACCTGACGGTCCTCACCGTCCTGGTGGTGATAGGCGGCATCGGCGTCATCGGGAAGGTGACCCAGGTGCTGGTGCCGTTCATGGGAGTCTTCTACCTCTGCGGGGCCTTTGCCGTGATACTGGTGCACTGGCGCAACGTCCCGGTGGCGGTGGGGGGAATCCTGACGGCGGCCTTCTGCCCCCAGGCGGTGTCCGGCGGGATCTTCGGCAGCGTCACGGCCACCATGTTCCAGTCCCTGCGCTGGGGCGTGTCCAGGGGCATCTTCTCCAACGAGGCGGGGCTGGGGGCCTCCGGCATCACGGCCGCGGCGGCGGACACGGAGGATTACATAAAGCAGGGCTGCATCAGCATGACGGGGGTGTTCCTGGACACGGTGGTGGTCTGCACCATAACGGGGCTGGCCTTCGCGGCGTCAGGCGTGCTGGGCAGCGTGGATGCAAACGGGAAGCCCCTGAGCGGCACGGCGCTGACCCTGGCGGCTTTCCGCACCGCTCTGGGGGACTGGGGCGGGAGCTTCGTCAGCGTCTGCATCACGCTGTTCGCGTTCGCCACGGTGATAGGCTGGGCCTATCAGGGGGAGAAGGCCTTCGAATTCCTCATGGGGGGCCGGACGAAGTACAATCTGTGGTATAGGTTTTTCTATGGGCTGGCGGCTTTCGTGGGATGCATCTGCTCCCTGGAGACCGTGTGGAACTTCTCGGATATCTGCAATGCTTTGATGGCGGTGCCGAACCTGATCTGCGTGCTGGCGCTGTCGGGGAAGGCCTGTAAGGAGATACGAGAGTATCCGGTGCCGGGGGAGAGAAAGGCCGGAGGCTCCCGAAATTCATAGGAAAGCATAGGAAAGCGGCAGGGCGCTGGAGGCTCTGCCTCTTTCTATATCGTGAAGCAGGCGGACTTAGACAGGCATGGCGGCTGGAGGCAGGTTGTTGATTTAAGGGGAATCTCTGGTAGAAATTGTAGGGTTGTGGGGCTTTTTCACAAATGCTAAAATAGAGGCTATATAGGCTCTGACGACAGGATGAAAAAGGAGGGGGAACGGGGGATGTATTCACTGGTCATTGCCGAGGACGAGCTGATGACGAGGAGAAGCCTGGTGGACATGATAAAGTGGCACCAGATGGGCTTTACCGTAGTCGGGGAATTCTCAGACGGACAGGAGCTTCTGGACTACCTGGAAAGCGCCATACCGGACGTAATCCTCACGGACATCAAAATGAGCCGCGTCAGCGGAGTGGACATCGCCCGCTTCGTGGCGCAGCGTGGTCTCCCGATTCAGATCGTGTTCTTAAGCGGCTACAAGGACTTCGAATTTGCCCAGAGCGCCGTGGAATACCGGGTCTTCCGCTACCTGGTAAAGCCCGTGCCTATCCCAAAGCTCCGGGAGGTGTTCACAAGCCTAAGGGAATCCCTGGACAGACAGAACGCGCTCCAAAGCCCCATGCTGAGCCAGGTCTCCACCGGGGAGCCGGTTCCCTGTTCTGGAGATCCGACCCGTTGCGCCCAGGAGCCGGAAAGCGAGGAACGAGGCCCCCAGACACCCTGCGAACAGAACGCCACCGCCATCGAAACCGTCATGAAGTTCATCCGACAGCATTTCTGCGAGGAAATCACCCTGTCCGACATAGCCGGGGCAGTGTTCCTGAACCCCATATACATCAGTCGCCTGATCAAGGAACAGACCGGAAAGAACTATACGGAGCTTCTGATGGAAATGCGCGTGGGCAAGGCGGTGGAGCTGCTGGAGCACACGAACCTGTATGTGTACGAGATCGCTGACCGGGTGGGATACCACAACCTGAAATACTTCTATAAAGTCTTCAAAAAGGCCACCGGCGGCTCCCCCAATGACTACAAGGCGAAGGCGGAAAATGCGATCAAACTTCGCAAGGCATACCAGAAAGCCGG
>CAMTBF010000504.1 GCA_947068385.1 uncultured Lachnospiraceae bacterium | reverse complement strand
CGCCCTTTTGGATTGGAATATTCAGGGTCGCATTGCTGTTCATTTGTCAAGGTGCCTTGCTGTCTTCATCAGCGACAGCTTTGATAGAATATCACAGCTTTCCGCTTTTGTCAACAACTTTTTTAAAACTTTTTCTTTTCAATCTTTTCAGATTGGCTGCCGCCTTTTCTGTCCGGCAACGAAATATACTATACCACCTTCCCCTCCGCTTGTCAACATTAATTTTTCCTTTTTTTGACTTTTTTCAACAATTTATTTTTATAAAGCAAAAACGCCTGTTCCCAGACGTTCCTGCCCCCTGTCACTCACCGCTTGACAACTGAATTGTGTGAGATTTCGATTCATTTTTTAACTGAAGCGCCACGGAGGAGATCGATTCCGCCGTATCCGCGTCCACCATGACTACCAGCACCGCCTCGGCGCTGGCTCCCGCGGACAGGGTGTCCGCATAAAAGGCCAGGTCATTGGGCAGCATCGTGGAAAGCGCCCTCCCGGCCCGTCCTCCGTCCACTGCGATCCTGTATGCCGTCTGGGAGGAAAGCAGATCCACCCTCGCCTCCTGCTCCAGGGTATTCGTGATGGAGAACTTAAGCACCAGCAGCTTTTTCCCTTCCGTGGCCGTGACGGCGAAATAATCGCTGTCGCCCGGATAGCTGTCGCAGATTTCCTGCCCCACGAAGCTCAGGGTCACGCCCTCCGGGAGCCCCATCACCTCTTCCGCGCTGTATGAGTTCTCCTCCCCGGCATGCCCTTCATCCGCAATCTGCTCTCCCGAAGCGTCCACTATGGGCGTATCGTCCACGGGATCCATGCCCACCGTCTCTTCCGGGGAGCGCGTGGGAACGGGAGCCTGGTCCTCCATCTCCTCCACCGGCGGCAGATCCATGAGCCTGCTGCCATGTCCCGCGTCATATTTCGCCATCGTATACGCCACATACTCCCCTATGGCGCGCATCTCTTCCTCGCTCACGTCCGGAATCTGGTTCTCCGCGCATCCGCTCAGTCCCAACATTGCCAGAATCAATACTGTCATCACGCTCTTCTTATGCTTCATCCTGTCTCTTCCTCACCCTAATCCGGATTGCGTCTCCGCATCCGGTTCTCTTTCTTCATCATACAACATATCTCTTCCCACGACAAGACAAAAATATTGTCAGGCGCTTTTTTGGTACATGGAATATTTATCCGCATCGCTCTTGTGGCAGCTCACCCTGATCCATACGCCGTCCTCCCTGTACTCCTGCTCCAGCACAGTGGCATTCTCCATAAAATAGGAAACGATGCCCCCTTTGTCATAAGGCAGGAGGAAGGCCGCCTCCACCCTGTCCGCATAGACGCATTCCTTGATCATCTCGACCAGCTCTTCCATGCCACAGCCCAAAGACGCCGCCATGTGGATCTGCCGGCCGCTTGCCCTGGGGAGATCCGGCATGTCGCACTTGTCGGCCTTGTTGTAGACCACGATCTGGGGGATGTCCCCTGCCTCCAGCTCCTTTAAGGTCTCCGCAGTCACCTCCATGTGCTGCCTGTAATGCTCGTCGGAGAAATCCACCACCTGGATCAGCAGATCGGCGTACTTCACTTCCTCCAGGGTGGAGCGGAACGCCTTCACCAGCCCGTGGGGCAGCTTATCGATGAAGCCCACCGTGTCCGACAGGAAAAAGGGGATGTTCTCATCCTTTCTGGGATTGATGCAGCGCACATTGGTGTCCAGGGTGGCAAAGAGCATGTCCTTCTCCAGCACTGTCTTTTTCGCGGCATATCCGTTTTCCGTATTGTCCCCGTACATGTCCACCATGCGGTTCATGATCGTGGATTTGCCGGCATTCGTATAGCCCACCAGCGCCACCTTGGGGATGGGCGACTGGCTGCGCTTCTTGCGCATGGTCTGTCTCGCTCCGGCTATCTCGTCCAGGTCTTTCCGCAGTTCGCTGATCCGGTGCTCGATTTTCCGCCTGTCCAGCTCCAGCTTGGTCTCACCGGCACCCTTGTTGCTTAAGGAGCCCCCTGTGGTGCCTCCCTGTCTGCTCAGATTTTCCCGCATCCCCACCAGCCTGGGCAGGAAGTACTGGAGCCTGGCGGTCTCCACCTGGAGCTTCGCCTCCTTGGTCTGGGCCCGGATGGCGAAGATGTCCAGGATCAGGTTGGTCCTGTCCAGCACGGGCAGCCCCAGCTCCCGGCCAAGGTTGCGCACCTGGGAGGGGGAAAGGGCGTTGTCGAAGACCACCTCTTCGGCTTCGCACTGCCCTGCATATTCCCGCACCTCCTCCACCTTGCCGGTGCCGATGTAAAAGGCCTTGTTCACGGCCGGCATGCGCTGGACGATGATTCCCACCACCTGCTTATATGCCGCCTCCGCCAGGCTCTTCAGCTCTTCCATGGAATGGTCGAAGTCCTGCTCCTCCCCCGTATCCAGGCCTACCAGCAATACCTTTGTCAAAATGATTTCTTCCATATTCATACCTCCCCCTCGTTTCCGTCCAGCTCGAACCAGAACAGCACGCCATTGTTGTAGTTCTCCACACCGTATTTCTGGTTCATGGATTCCATGATCGCCTTCACGATGGACAGGCCCACGCCGCTTCCTCCGTACTCCCTGGTCCTGGCCTTGTCCACCTTGTAGAATTTCTCCCAGAGATGGGGGACGGATTCCTCGGGGATGGGCTGTCCTGTGTTGAACACGCCTATCCGCACCTTGCCCTCCCGCCGCTCCAGGGAGACGATGATCAGCTTATCGCTGTTCCCCGCCACTGCCCGGCAGTGGTTCACCGCATTGGAGAAATAGTTCATGAAGACCTCCTCGGTCTTGTACACGTCGCCCCATGCATAGACGGGCCCGTATTCCTCCATGCGCACCGTTATCTCATTCTGTCTGGTAAGGATCCCTGCCGACTGCACATAATTCTTCACCAGGGCGGCCACGTCGAAACGCTCCATGGCTACCACGTCATTGCCGAACTCCAGTTGGTTCAGGGTCAGCAGCTTCTTCACCATGTTGTTCATCCTGGAGGCCTCGTCCATGATGACCTCGCAGTAGAAGCTGCGGCTCTCCGGATCGTCGTTGACTCCCTCGGACAATCCTT
>CAMTBF010000503.1 GCA_947068385.1 uncultured Lachnospiraceae bacterium | reverse complement strand
GGTCAGCCTGAAGGTTCAGGTCATCCTTGAGGGCAGTCTTCAGCACTTCATATTCTTTCCGCAGCTCCTCTGTGGGCAGAAGCTCCTCCAGTTCCTGATTCTCCAGTGAAAAGAATATGCAGGCTGCATATAATATTTCGGCATGCGTTGCGTACCCACAATCCGTTTGCATTTTATACGCTGCCTTCTCTGCCGCCGACAATCCATATTTCCCCTGGATGCTTCCCAGGATTTTCCGAAACTCCGCCCATATTTTTTTGTCTTCAGGAGCCGCGGCAGTTTCCGGGGGCTTTGCGCCGGTCTCGGAGGCTTTCGGAATTTGGGCGGGGCACCCTGCATAGAACGTGTTGATGTAGTCCATACATAACCTGAACGCGGACTCCTGATCCAGGCTGCCCGGATCGGGAGTCTGCGGAGGAACGAAGGACGCGTCTGCCCAAACTTCGGCGACCTCCCTGTTGTCTCCCATATATCGGTATCCGCCGCTGCCGTCCTTCCTGAATTCCACATCCTGCATGTCCCTGCACTGCCAAAAGCTGAGCCGCCGGGCGCCACCCTCATACGCCTCATAAATTCTGTTTTTGCCCAGCAGGACGCCTTCGTCCAGTATGGAATGGAAGACGATTTTTTCGTTGTCCTTACTTATCTTCTTATACAGCCTGCCGTCCAGCAGTGCGCTGAATGTAACGTTTTTTCCGTCTGTTTCCAGGAAAAGCTCTACTCCGTCATTATAATCACAGATTTTCACCTCATCGCTAGGGTAGTAGAATAGGGGATCTTCTTCATAACAGGGATAATAGCAGGTCCCTGCATAATACATCTGCTGCTTTTCTTCTATTTCCACCATGCCGTGAGAGAGAGGATACTCGAAAATACAGAATTTTTCCTCGTAGAACTCGGGAATATAGCCGAATTCCGGCCCAAATAGATATACCAGCGTATCGCGCCCGTTCTTTTTCGCGCGCAGCTGGATATCAGTGCGCTCAGCGTTGCTGAATCCGTATTGGTCGGCGACAAAGCCCTCTGAAAACCGGATATCCGATATGTCCGTGTAGCGGTTCCCCTGATAGAAGATTTCCCTGATAGTGGCCTTGTGTTCCTTACAGCAATACAACAGCGAAAGGATGACCTCCGCCTCATCGCAGCAGACGGCAAGGTCTTCTTCATCCTCCCCGTCACGTATCCGGAATCTGTCATCCGCCTCTTTGCGCTCATGAAACGCCCCTATCCATTTCATTGCATCCTCATAGAATGCCTTGAAGTCCCCGTCCACTTCCATATGGACCTTAGAGCTTGGTGCATCCCCTGTCCCCGAACAGGGAAAAATCGAAACATTGTACTGTCTGGTGGTGTTAGCCATTCTGCTGTCTCCTCCGTTGGTATATTTTTTATATGGTTTCTTTCAACGCCTCATCATAGTATCTGCAGAACTTCTCGCCTGTCATGGTCTCTTCCTCGAAGACCTTCCCGGCCAGCTTTATGATGAGATCCTTCTTGTCCGCCAGCTTTTCCGCTGTCTCCTCATAGAGCTTTTTCAGGAGCCTGCTGACCGCCTCGTCGCTCTGTCTGCGGAAGGCTTCGGAGCAGCTGTATTCGCTTATGCCCAGATGGCGTGCGGTGTCTTCCTGAAGCGCCATAAAGCCGAATTCCTCCGTGAAGCCGAATCTCTCTACCATAGCCCGGGCCAGGCCCGTGGCGGTCTTCATGTCCTCCGCGGCACCCGTGGAAATGTTCTCCTTCCCGTATACCAGCTCTTCGGCGATTCTCCCGCCCATGGCGCAGCGGATGCGGTTTTCGTAGTCCCGCTTTGTCAGGGGCGCCTTCTGGCTCAGCATGACATATCCCAGCGCGCTGCCCCTGGGAAGGGAGGTGATCTTCTCAAAGGGCTCACAGCCATACAGCCTGCTTACCGCTGCGTGGCCCACCTCATGGATGGAGACAGAAGAGCAGCTCTCGTCGTTCTTCTCGATGCTGAAGCGCTCTTCCCTGTCCGCAGGGTGGGGGTCTCCCATGTTCTTTCTTTCGATGGCCTCGTAGATGTGGCCGTAAAGGCAGTCCAGCTCGGCGTTGCCGAATCCGGGGGCTTTCCGGGCGGGCTGTTTTTGTGCCCCGGGTTCGGGAGGCGTTTCCTGCATATACCGGATAAAGGCTTCGTTGATGACGTTTTCGATATCTCCCGGCGTATAGCCGCGGGTTATTTCCGCCACTCTCTCTGCCAGCATTTCTATTCCCTTTCGGTTCCTTTCGCAGCTTTCTTCCATGTGTCTGTCGGCATTCCTCCCAGTCCCGGCTTCGGGAACGGAGTAAACGAAATTGCGCAATGCCCCACAGCGCTTTGCCAGGTTCCCTTCCGCCAGCTCGGCACGGACAGTCCTGTCAGGTAAAGTGAAGGACAATTCCTTATCGATCCTGCCGGAGCGGGTGAAGGCGGGGTCCAGGGACTCGGGGGCATTGGTGGCGGCCAGTATGAAGACATTGGAACGCTGCTCTATGCCGTCCATCTGCTTTATGAGCTCGATGAAATGGGAGTAGTGCTCATTTTGGAATCGGTTCTTCGCGATGGCGTCCACCTCATCGATAAATATGACACATGCGTCATATTCCTCGGCTGCATCGAAGATGCTGCTGATAAAGCTGACAGACTTGGAGATGAGCTCCGGGGCCGACAGGGACATGAAGCCCACGCGCTGATTGGTTCCCTCGAAGGCCTCCTGAAGCTCGCCTGCCATGGCCCGTGCGATAAAGGTCTTTCCCACGCCGGGCATGCCCAACAGCAGCGCCCCCTTGGGGATGCTTATATTAAGCCCCTCGTATCTGCTTTTCTCCACAAGCATGGCTATGATGTCCTTCATATACCCGATTTGGCTTTCGCAGCCCTTCAAGTCCTGAAAACGGGTCTGGATGTCGGAGACCATCGCGACCTGCTCCGAGGCATCATAATTGCTGCCGGAGCCATTATCGCCCTTGCGCCTTATGGTATCAAGCTGGTGCTTGATGTCGCGCTTTGTGAGGGTGATGATATTGGCAATCTGGGCGGACACGAAGATCTACGTAAATTGAGTGCTCGTGACCTTGTTTCGTTAGA
>CAMTBF010000502.1 GCA_947068385.1 uncultured Lachnospiraceae bacterium | reverse complement strand
AGTCTTCAGTACGGAATTTAACTTTACAAGTGGAATTTAACTTTTCATTCAACCATTTTTCCCTTATTTCAGGCACTATTTCAGGCGCTTCACCGGTATCCAGATGCCGCTCTCATACGCCTCGCTGTCCGTGTCCTTGCCGGAGTACCACTCGATGTTGATGTGGAACGCCGCCTCGAACTCCTGGTTCCCTGGGAGCCATTCGTTGAAGATGCGGGTGTTGACCGTCTGCAGCGCTTCCGGCATGGGGCCCACGCATTTGAACTTCGCCCATTCGCCGGCGGGGACCTCAAAGACCTTCATCCCCTCCGGCACCTGGCCTCCCTGGTAGGCTCCCGCGATATAGTAGCGGAAATGCTCCATGTCCGCCTCGTCCTCCACGCAGACGCCGAACTCTCCCACCATGCACTCCGCGATGGTCTGCCGGACGGCCTCCTCCCCGGGCCCGCAGGGGGCATCCCGCTTGCAGTGCTTCTCACAGAACTCGTCCCAGAATTTCGGGATCTCCCGGTAAGCGGTCTCAAAGGAAAATGTCCTTTCAAACCCGATCATCTTCATGGCTTCTCTTTTCTCAATGGTAAAATCCATCCTGTTTCCTCCTTTTACGGAAATCTCTACTATTAATGGAAGAAAGACCTTCAACCGGTGGGGCTGGGCCCGAAGCTGCATGGGGGACAGGCCGTGGAACCGTGCGAAGGCCCTGGTGAAGCTCTCCGGCGTGTCGTACCCGTATTTGTACGCCAGGTCGATGACCTTTGCCTCCCCGGGGGCGCCGCGCCCAAGCACCTCCTGCCCTGCCAGATACAGCCTGCGGTTGCGCAGATACTCCCCGATGGAGTAGCCCGTCACCATCTTAAAGCATTTCTGGAAATAAAAGGGGGAGATGTGTACCGCATCCGCCACCTCCTTGGCGCCGATGTCCTGGAGCAGGCGCTCCTCCATATAGTCGATTGCCTTCCTGAAGCTTCCCAGCCAGTCCATACTTCCTCCTCTGCCATCCGGTTCCGGATCCGGACGGCCATGCCCGCCGCGCGACTTCTTGTCTATCATATCATAACCGGCCATAGAAATCCTACCTTTTTCTGCCCGGAATTGTCCTGATTGTCCAATCCTTATTCTGCCCATGTTTTTGGCCCACAAACCGATGGACAAATCCCCTCCGGAAGAGCATAATGAAGATATAAAAATAAACCACTGCGGAGGAAACTGACCATGAGAGTCCTGTTCATCGGAAACAGCCATACTTATTTTAACGACATGCCCCATCTGTTCGCGGAGATCTGCCGGGAGAACCAGGCGGAGGTGGAGGTGGCCATACTGGCCCACGGCGGCAGGGGATGGGATTTCCACATAGAAGAGCCGGAGGTGCGGTTCAACATCCTCTATGGCAACTACGATGCCGTAGTCCTGCAGCACACGGCCCACCCCATGGGGGATTTGGATGTCATGGCCCGGTGCGGCAGGAAGCTGATTGGCTGGGTGCGGGAGGCGGGCGCCAGGCCCATCCTCTACATGACCTGGACCACCAAGGAGGACGGGGAGGCCGCCCAGGACGCCATGAGCCAGGCTTACCTGTCCCTTCAGCGGGAGACAGGCTGCGAGGTGGCCCCTGTAGGGCAGAGCTGGTGGAAATACCACAGAGAGCATCCGGAGGTAGAGCTCTATGCGGCGGACGGGCAGCACGCCTCCGAAGCAGGCTCCCGGCTGGCCGCCGCCACCATTGCGGAAGTGTATCTGGGAAAGCAGCTGCTTTGATTCGGGCCTCCCCTCTCCCATGGGAAATAGAACGGCCGAAGCCGATTGAACCATCCGAAATTCTGGGGGTTCTTCTCCATAAGCGGCGGCAACAGCAGCGGGCTCTTCCTGTACCTGATCGGGCGGAAGAAATATCCCATCGAGCTTGGCGAAAGCGACAGGGCCGCTATGGCCTCCCTTAAGAAAAGGGCGGGGATTTCCCTGTGCTTCATCGCCGTCGGGGCCATCGTCCTGATGTTTGCGGCCAGCGCCGTCTGCGCTTCTCCTACGTAAAACGCGCCGGCCCACAGGCTTCCTCTCGGCAGCGCCGTCTCCCTCCCGGCCAGAAGCTCCGCCAGGCTCCCCACAGCCCGCCAGCACTCTCCCGCCAAAGCGAACGCCATGAGCCAGAGGCCTCCGGCCAGGAACACCTCCTCCCGCCGCCACGATTCCCTCTAACATTTCATCAAATACTCCATATAAGCCTTCCACACGCTTTCTCTGCGCTCCCTGGCCACCGCCTGCTGCTCGCCGCCTGCCAACACTACCGACTCCCGCTCCATCCGGACAATGTACAAGGCGTTCACCATGCAGTTGCTGTAGATCCGCAGGAACCCTTAGGGAGACAGCTCCGCCTCGAACTGCTTCATGGAGGCCGGTCTCAGAGAAGGAACTGCCGTCCTTTAAGGTGAACTGCACCTCGTGGTCATATATATTTCAGGTACACCACCTGGTTCAGCTCCACGATCCTGTCCCGGTTCTTTTTCCGGGTGACGAACACAGGATTCTCCCTGCCCTTTTCCAGAATCCGCCTCATGGCCCTGGGCAGCTCCTCCGCCAGCTGCCTCTTTGGCACGAAGGCCGCCTGCAGGACCTCCCCTGTGCCGAATACATCCGCCTGCAGCCCCAGCTTTTCCAGCACTTCCAGGACTGCCGCCTAATCGACTGGCGAGTCATCGCATAGCCCAATCCGCATGTCCGCCATCTCCTTTCCACATGTGTCAAGTCAGAGCCTGCTGGCTTTACGGTCCCTTTCGCAATCAGGGCCTTGAAACCAACTCCCTATATTTTTCATCATTCCTCATCTTTTCAATGAGTTCCCTATTCTTCTCCCTGCTTTTCTGCAATTCTTCCATATCGCATTCCCCGCAGTCGGAAGGCTGTATGATTTTCAACGGAATATTGTCGAATTCCAAATCATTCAACACATAGTTTCTGCTCATAGAATAATCCCTCCCTAGCTATAAAATAATCCTGTCTCACTACATCTTGCTAAAAATGCCAACGCTCTGTGGTATCGGTCGTGGTCAGTAATCAGGGGAAAGTCCATTATTTGTACAGAGATAAAAAATAT
>CAMTBF010000501.1 GCA_947068385.1 uncultured Lachnospiraceae bacterium | reverse complement strand
TGTTTGCAAGAAGAGGATTATTAGATGATATAGAATTAAGTCCATACAAAAATATTAAGAATTTGACGGAAAGTGCCGATACATGTAATGCGGCGAGCAGACTGTATCGGCGCTTTCTGCCTTTTTGCGTAATCTGAAGGTTAGTATATATACGGAATACCGTGCGCGGGACGATGCCACGGTTAAGGCAGGGTTTGAATCTGAAGAAGAATATAAGCTTTTGGCGTACACAGGATTGCCAAAGGATTGACGATATATCTGGGACGGCGGACAGGAATGCCGGAGAAAAGGACTATGACAGGAGAAGACGGACTTTGGGTAAAGTGATCATCATCGGCGGCGGCGCTGCGGGCATGATGGCAGCGGTGGCGGCAGCGGAGAGCGGCGCCAGCGTATGCCTGATAGAAAAGAACGAGAAACTGGGGAAGAAGCTGTTCATCACCGGCAAGGGGCGCTGCAATGTCACCAATGCGGGGGACATGGAGACGCTTCTGGCCAATGTGTGCACCAACAGCAAGTTCCTGTACAGCGCCTTTTACGATTACGACAACCGGGCGGTGATGGAGTTCCTGGAGCGGGAGGGATGCCCGGTTAAGACTGAGCGGGGAGACAGGGTCTTTCCCGTCTCGGACCGTTCCTCGGACGTGATCGGAGCCTTTCAGAGGGCGCTGAAGCGGCTGGGCGTGAAAATCCTGCTGAACACAAGGGTCAAAGGCCTGATGCTGGAGGAGGAAGCCGATGGGGAGAGAATCGCGGGAGCGGAGCTTGCGGATGGCAGGTTCCTGCCGGCAGACAGGTGCGTAGTCTGCACCGGGGGGATCTCCTACCCGGCCACTGGCTCCACCGGGGACGGCTACCGGTTCGCGGAGGAGACGGGACATAAGCTGACGGAGCGCCGTCCTTCCCTGGTGCCCTTCGATATCCGGGAGGAATGGTGCCGCCAGCTGATGGGGCTGACCCTGAAGAACGTGTCGGTGCGGCTGTGCTGCCAAGGGCGGGAGGTCTATCAGGGCTTCGGGGAGATGCTGTTCACCCATTTCGGCGTCAGCGGCCCGCTGATCCTCTCCGCCAGCAGCTTTATCGGGCAGAAGGGGAAGAAGCCCGGAAGGAAGGCGGATCCGGAGGCGGAGGAGGGCACGAAGCTCTACATCGACCTGAAGCCCGCGCTGGACGAGGAGCAGTTGGACAGGCGTCTGCTGCGGGATTTCGAGGAGAACAGGAATAAACAGTTCAAGAACGCCCTGGGGGGACTTTTCCCCGTCAAGCTGATCCCGGTGATGCGCGACCTCTCCGGCATCCATCCGGACAAGAAGGTCAATGAGGTCACCAGGGAGGAGCGCAGGGCGTTCGTGGGACTGATCAAGAACCTGCCGCTGACGGTGACGGGGCTTCGGGGGTACGAGGAGGCCGTCATCACCAAGGGCGGAGTCAGCGTGAAGGACATGAACCCCTCCACCATGGAATCGAAAAAGGTGAGCGGCTTATATTTTGCGGGCGAGGTATTGGACCTGGACGCGCTGACGGGCGGCTTCAATCTGCAGATCGCCTGGTCTACGGGGCATCTGGCGGGGAAATGTGCAGGGATGCCCGCGGCGGAGCATTGACCGGGGAGAACAGGGAATACAGGAAAAACAGGAAAAACAGGGAGCATAGGAGAAGAAGACAGATGGCATTCAATGTGGCGATCGACGGGCCTGCGGGAGCGGGCAAGAGCACCATCGCGAAGGCGGTGGCGAAGGAGCTGAATCTGATCTATGTGGACACCGGGGCCATGTACCGGGCCGTGGCGCTGTACATGCTGCGGGAGGGCGTGGATCTCACGGACAGGGAGAGGGTGGCAGGGAAATGCCCCCAGGCGAAGGTGACCATACGCTACCAGGAAGGCGTGCAGGTAGTCTTTTTGAACGGGGAGAACGTGAACGCTTTCCTGCGCACCGAGGAGGTGGGCGAGGCGGCCTCCGTCATCAGCCCCATTCCCCAGGTGAGGAAGAACATGGTGGCGCTGCAGAAAAGCCTTGCGGCGGAGAGCGACTGCATCATGGACGGCAGGGACATCGGCACCTGCGTGCTGCCGGATGCACGGCTGAAGATTTATCTCACCGCCAGCAGCGACGTGCGGGCCAGGCGCAGGTATGACGAGCTTGCCGCAAAGGGCGAAAGCTGCGATTTGGACAAGATCAGGGCGGACATAGAGGACAGGGACTACCGGGACATGCACAGGGAGGAATCGCCCCTGCGAAAAGCTGACGACGCGGTCGTAGTAGACACGTCGGACATGACCGCGGAGGAGGTCATAGACGCCGTGGTCAAGCTGTGCAGAAGCGCGCGATAGAGGGAAGGATCCTATGGAAGTAAAGCTGGCGGAGCGCATGGGCTTCTGCTTCGGCGTGAAGCGCGCGGTGGATACCGTGTATGAACAGATAAAAAACGGGAAGAATATATATACCTATGGCCCGATCGTGAACAATGAGGAAGTGGTGAGGGAGCTGTCGGAACAGGGCGTGAAGGTGCTGGAGTCCAGGGAGGAGCTCATGGAGCTTTCCGCGGGCAGCGTCATCATCCGCGCCCACGGCGTCCCGGAGGAGGTCTACCGGATCCTCCGCGGGAAGGGCCTGGAGTGCATCGATGCCACCTGCCCCTTCGTGAAGCGGATTCACGACATCGTGGAGAAGGAGAGCGGGGAAGGACGGCACATCGTCATCGTGGGCAACGCCGGCCACCCGGAGGTGGAGGGCATCGTAGGATGGTGCAGAGGCCCTGTCACAGTGCTGAAAGACCTGAATGAAGCGGAGGATTTCAGGCCTCCGGAGGGCGAAAGGCTGTGCGTGGTCGCCCAGACGACATATAACTACAATAAATTTAATAATATAGTTGAAATTTTGGAAAAAAAAGGTTACAATAGTATTGTTGTGAATACTATCTGTAACGCGACGGAAGAGCGCCAATGCTCGGCGAAGGCACTTGCTGCGGAGGCTGACGTTATGATTGTGATAGGGGGAAGGCATAGCTCCAACACCAGAAAGCTTTATGAGATATGCGCGGAGGAAAGGGCGGCAGGTGGGAGGCGGTTCTGTGGCGACGGTTTGGAAATATTGGAA
>CAMTBF010000500.1 GCA_947068385.1 uncultured Lachnospiraceae bacterium | reverse complement strand
ATCCATGATGGTGCTGCCCTCCCCCAGGGGCTGTATCCCGGACAGCACATTGTACCCCAGCACCGCCGGCATGCTCAGCACGATAATCAGCGCCGCGCTGACCAGCACGCTCTTCTTTCTGGACCACCCGAACAGATCCATGCCGAAGGCAATGATGTTCTCGAATACCGCAATGATCGTGGACAGGGCCGCAAAGGTCAGGAACAGGAAGAACAGCGCGCTCCACAGAAATCCCCCCGGCATCTGGGAGAAGATATTGGGCAGGGTGATGAACACCAGGCTGGGCCCCGCCCCGGGCTCGATGCCATAGGCGAAGCATGCCGGAATCACGATGAATCCGGCCATGAACGCCACGAAGGTGTCCAGCGCGGTGATGTTCACCGCCTCTCCCACCAGCCGATGCTCCCTGTCCAGGTAGCTGCCGAAGATCAGCATGGCCCCCACGCCCAGGGACAATGTGAAAAAGGCCTGGCTCAGCGCGGCGAACACCACATTTCCGATGCCGCTGTCCACCATTTTCCCGAAATCCGGCAGCAGATAGAAGCGGATTCCCTCTTCGGCTCCCTCCAAAAATACGGAATGCACCGCCAGCACCACCATGATGCCCAGCAACAGGGCCATCATGACCTTTGTGATCCGCTCCACACCGGACTTCAGGCCGAACAGGCAGACCCCGAAGCCCAGGATGCAGATGAGCACCGTCCAGAAGGTCATGGTGGGGAGATCCGCCAGCATCCCGCCAAAGGCATCCGCCACCTGCTCCGGGGACGCTCCCACGAAGTCTCCCCGCAGGCTCTTATAGCAGTAGTACATCATCCATCCGCCCACCATGGTGTAGAACATCATCAGCAGGTAGCAGCCGATGATGCCTATGTATTTCAGCCTGTGCCATCTTGTGCCGGGCGGTGCAAGCTCCTCAAAGCTGAGCGCCACGCTCTTTCTGCTGCTCCTGCCGATGGCGAATTCGCAGACCAGCACCGGAATCCCCAGTATCAGCAGGAATGCCAGATAGATCAGGATGAATGCCGCGCCTCCGTACTCTCCGCAGATATAAGGGAATTTCCATACATTTCCGATTCCTATGGCGCATCCCGCAGACACCAGGATGAATCCGATCCGGGAGCCGAATCTCTCACGTTTCATTTGTCTTCTCCTTTTCTTTATGCCTGGCCGGGGAAATCCTGTATGGCCTTTCCCGGCAATTTATGTTATTCCGTCAACTATCCGCGGATTTCGAGACAGGCATAGCAGCGCTTGGCGGAGATGCAACCATGCTCCTGCCTCCTGGCGGCGGCGATTTTATCCACAGTACTTCTCCACCAGCCTCCCGGCCTCTTCCTCCAGCCTGTCGATATCCCACATCAGCTGCAGGATGGTATACCGGTCCCGCAGCTCCTTGCCGTAGCGGATGCTGTCGTAGACATACTGCCTGGGAATCCCCACGTCCGCAGGTACCTTTGCCGCTCCCATTTCCTCCAGCACCTGATAGATTTCAGCGGCTTTCGGCGCTGTCTTCGCCAGCTCCCTGATTTCCTCCCACCGCTCCTCCATGACCGCAAGCCGCCTCAGGAGACCTTCGGGATCGTTCTTCCCGGCTTTTTTCTCCAGGGCGATGACCTCCTCCGCGCCCTGGCGGTAGCAGCGGCGCATTTCCCTCTCCCAGGCCTCCCCGGAAAGCCTGTCCCCTATCCTCTCCCGGATGACGGCGAAATCCGGCTTCTCCATCTCAGCCAGTGTATTGTAGAGCTCCAGCATCAGAACCGTGCCGATGCCCACCTTCGTCCCATGGAGCACCGCCGGGATGCCGTCAAAGAGGAACTGCATCTCCCAGTAGTGGGACTGGTGGTGCTCCGCGCCGGATGCCGGGCGTGAGTTCCCCGAAAAGTCCATGGCGATGCCGGAGAGCACCAGCGCCTCCGTGAGCACCGAGACAGCCTTGCCGTCATGGGCCGCAAGCCCTCCCACGCTTTCCATGGTCCGGTCCACCGCCGTCCGCATGATGTCCGCTATGGTATCGCAGTAGTATTCATCGTTTACGATGTGGGAAAGCTTCCAGTCCAGCAGGCAGTTATATTTTCCCAGGATATCCGCCGCTCCCGCCGCAAGCATCTTCAGGGGCGCGTCGGCCATGATTTCCGGCTCGCAGATCAGCGCCAGGGGCTCCTGGGCGGGATACGTGATTTTCATGTTCCGGAAAATCAGCGGGGCCACGCCGCTTACCAGCCCGTCCATGGAAGGCGCAGTGGCCACCAGGAGAAAAGGCCTACCTGTGATGTAGCTGAAATACCGTCCGATGTCATTGATGGTGCCGGTTCCGATGGAAATGACGATGTCCGCGTCCCTGTCATTGGCCATGGCCACGCTGCCAAGGGCATGCTCGTCCGCTGCCAGGTCTCCGCCCTCGGGGCTCTTCAGGACATGGGAAGCAAAGGGGATGCCCGCCCTGTCCAGCGCCTCCTCCACCCTGATGCCTGCGATGCTGTATGTATGAGTGTCGGAAATCAGGTAGGGCCTTGCGAAGCCCAGCTGCCCCAAAAGCGCAGGCAGCTTTTCGATGGCGCCTGGCTCAAAAATATAGTGGGCAAACAGGGATTTGTGCGTCCGCCCGCACTGGCATGTAAAGCTGCAGTTCAAATACGATTCAATGGATGGATTCTGCATGATTTCCTCCTTCTTCCTCTTCCTGATAGGGGCCGCTCTCCAGCAGAAAGTTCATTAAGTGCGCCGTCGCTTTCCGCAAAGCGGGAAGGCTCACCCGTCCCTCTTCGTAGCCCTTCAGCACTTGGGCGATCACCGGCGGGCCTCCGGGCATGATTCAGCCTTGCAGGAAACCAGACTTTTCCCAGATTATTCCAGATACAGTAGATTCATTTTGTTGATAAAGTGCCCCCATTCGGGATTCTGTGTTTTTTCTCTTTTCGTTAAATGATATTGATACTTATATAAAAGCCGCAACCCTTTGTTATCGTACCTTCCTGTCCTGTAAAGGTAAAATATCACATCGAACATTTGAAGCAGCCGCATGTCCTGCAGGCCTGTGCCTAATTCATCACCCTGCTTATAAAACTTATTTAAAAATCATTTTCTATTTTCTTAATT
>CAMTBF010000499.1 GCA_947068385.1 uncultured Lachnospiraceae bacterium | reverse complement strand
CCAGCACCGGACTTTGTATCAAATGTGTGCCGACGACATCTGATTTGTCGATATCCTTGATCATGGCCACCGACAAGGGAGCAGTGATCCACTCGTCTTCGTACCGATTGTCAAAATATGTGGGGGGATGATAAACCGCGTTTTCCACATCTCCAAATATGATTTTCAGCATCGCTCTGTCCTCCTCATTCCTTTCAACCCATTCATTTCTCCGCATTTATACTCTACCTCATTTCACGCTTCTGTGCAAGTATCGGTCCACAGGTTCCTCTTTATAAATATTTTATTTGACAAATGGCATTTCTGTATTAAAATAGTTCTAAAAAGAATAAAAGGGAGCCTGGGCAAAATGATACCGCTGAATCCATGGGAACATCAGAACGCAGTCAAAACGCTTTATGGAAAATTTGTAGGCGGGGTCTGCGCAAAGCATGGAATGGCCCGGATAGAATTGGACATCCTCCTCTTCCTGGCCAACAATCCCTGTTTTGACACAGCCACTGACATCATCGAAATCCGGTATTCATCCAAATCCCAGGTATCTGCCGCCGTAAAGCTCCTGGAGGAAAAAGGATATCTTCGGAAAGAATACGCGGACGGCAACCGGAAGACGGCGCACCTGAAGCTCTGCCAAAGCGCCGGGGACATCATCCGTGACGGAAAAGCCGCTCAGGAAGCTTTCGCCGCGGCCCTGCTGGACGGCTTTTCCCAGAGCGAAATCCATGTCATGAAGCAATATAATGAGCGTATTTTGGGAAACATCCATTCCCTTTTATCTCAATGACGCCTGTGCTGACTGGAGATATTCGGTAAGATAGCGGCACGGGAATCCGCAGAACTGGAACAGGAGACTTGCTATGTTTAAATTTCTGATCTGTTTTATCGCTGGAATAGGCGCCGGTCTTGGCACCGGCTTCGCGGGCATGAGCGCTGCCGCCGTTATCAGCCCCATGCTGATCACCTTCCTGGGCCTTCCGGCCTATGAAGCCGTGGGCATCGCCCTGGCCAGCGATGTCCTGGCAAGCGCGGTCAGCGCGTACACTTATGGCAAGAACAAGAACCTGGACATCCGAGGCGGCGTGGTCATGATGGGGGCTGTCCTGGTTTTCACGCTGGTGGGCAGCTTTGTGGCGAGTGTGGTGCCCAATACCACCATGGGGAGCTTCTCCATGTTCATGACGCTGCTGCTGGGCATCAAGTTCATCGTAAAGCCGGTCATGACCACAAAGGAATCCATGGCCTCGGTCAGCGCCAGGAAACGCATCCTCCAGTCCGCAGTCAGCGGCACCATCGTAGGCTTCATCTGCGGTTTCGTAGGCGCGGGCGGCGGCATGATGATGCTTCTGCTGCTGACCAGCGTACTGGGCTACGAATTGAAGACGGCTGTGGGAACCAGCGTGTTCATCATGGCATTCACCGCTTTCACGGGAGCGGCCAGCCACTTCGCCATCGGCGGCATGCCCGATATAGGGTGCCTGGTCTTCTGCGTGGCGTCCACGCTGCTGTGGGCCAGGATTGCCGCCAAGTTCGCCAACAAGGCCAGCGCGGCGACCCTGAACCGGGCCACAGGCGTTGTGCTCACCGTTCTGGGGATAGCCATTTTATCGGTGAATTATTTACGGTGATGCGGATGAAATTCCGCCTTATTTTCTATAACTGTAAAACCGATACATTTGCTCTGTCTCATCGTCAATATCCTGATACATTTTTTTCTCTGTCAGCCTAAATCCGGCTTTTTCTATAGTCCTCCAGGATGGAACATTGTCTTCCCTGATGGTCGCGATGATTTCGTCCTGCTCATACTGCTGCAGGAAATACCGGACATATGCCTTTGCCGCCTCCGCCGCATATCCATGATTTCTGTATTCCCTTCCCACGAAATACACAATGCCGACTTTTTCCATATCTTTATAATAGGAGCATCCAACCGAACCAATCACTTCATGCGTATCTTATTTTCGTTAATTCGTCCATTTTAATCTGCTTTCCCGTTTCTCCCGGTTTCCCGGATGTCCAAGGTTTCCCAAGGGCTTTCCGCAATCTCTATCTCCGCCCTTCTCCCGATATAGTTCCGGGGCAGTGATATCTTCCCTTCTTTTGCCAACTGTCTGGCCTTGATCCTGGTGATATGGCAGACTTCCGCTGCTACTTTGTCCGCCCTGATTTTCAGCTCATAGGGATTGAAGATAATCAGCAGCTTTTTGCGGCATCTTTCCGCCTTTCCATCTATAGCGCTGTTCCCCTGGCATTCCATTTCCCGGTTCTGGCATTCCTGGTTCTCATCTCCCCGGCATCCCGACCTTCGGTCTTTCGCAGGAATCGCCCCGTCCACCGGAATCACCTCATAGGAAATATCCTCCCAGTCTATCTCCGCCCTGTTCCTGGCAAAGACGCCTTTGTCAGTGCCCCACCGCAGGGCGGCCTGGCCGTCATTCTCCAGGAAGCTGCGATATTCCTCCCCCGGAATCTCTTTCGGACGTACCCTCTCATATATGGCAAGATTATACGTATGCCCGCACTTTTCGCACTGGTAGATCAGCCATACGTCAACCTGTCTCCCGTTGGCATTGACGCGGAAGTTCCCGGTGCTGCCGTAGACGCTCCTGCCCCCGCAGCCGGGGCAGAAGCGCAGGATTTTATACCCGGACACCGGGCGGATTCTGTATTCAGTTTTTTCAAAATAGCACATTTTGCATCTCCCTGATCGTTTCTTTCACGGAATATGCAAAGGCTATCACAGTACTCCTCGATTTTTATTTGCAATAGCCTCTGCTATGCAAACTGCTTGGGTGTCATCATAAGAACAAACTCCTCTCTATATCCAATCCTGTCTCAGGGCAGCGGCCCCTCTTCTCCCTATGTGCCGGAGAAACCTCTCCGCCGCTTTGGTCTTCCTCATCTTATCAGAGGCCCCCGCCCTTTTCCACCTCAAACTTTTTTCAATACAACTATGCTCCAAACCTGCGGCCAGCCCAAATATAAATAACTCTCCTCGGGCGCGATGAGGAGAGAACCCCTCACAAACCGAATTCTGTCCTGCAAAGTTCAATACGCCGTAACTTCTGACTTTCTCTCCCGTCTCCGGGTCAAACTCTACAATATGCCT
>CAMTBF010000498.1 GCA_947068385.1 uncultured Lachnospiraceae bacterium | reverse complement strand
GGAACCATGCCCATGGCCCGCCCGTAGGTCTCCACCCATATCCGAAATACATGGGCGGCATACCAATCGCAGAACCGTTCGCTGCTCCACGCCAGCGCGTGCAGCAACAGCATGATTCCCAATATGCTCATATATGTAATCCTTCGGCGCCGTCTCCGGGCGTCCGCAGCATCCCTGTCCATCCCCGCACCCCCTGTCCCTGGGGAAGCGTCCACTCCCCCGTATATACAGTATAGCACAGGCGGCAGGAACCGCCCCTTCCTTATTTTTCCAGGGAATGCTTTCCTTAAAGCGCTTTTCTTCCATGGAATGCCCCTCTTCCATAAAATGGTAAAGGGCCGCCGGAACATCCCGACAGCCCTCTCTTTCAGCCTTATCCTGTTTTCAGTCTTTCAGAGCCTCCCCGACCATCTGCGCCAGCAGCTCTTCCTTCCCGGCGATGTCCGCCACCAGCCTGAATTGGTTCCGGGCCCGGTCTAAGTTGTGATGCTCTCTGTGAATCTTGAAATAGGTATCCCCGTTCAGGTAGTCCGTCAGGAACCGAATGCCGCACTCGTAGGTCATCAGCTTCACGGATAGGGGCAATAGCGCCAGCTCGTCCTCCCTCAGGGCTTCCCGCATCTCGCTTAAGTATCCCTTCGCGAAAGCCTCAAAGGCCCTCTCGTCGAACCGGACCTTGTCCAGCTCCACCTCGTCCTCCGCCGCCGTGGAGCCGCCGATGCGCAGAGCGTCCCCGAAGTCGTAGAGCATGCTGCCCGGCATCACGGTGTCCAGGTCGATGACGCAGACAGCCTTTCCCGTGTCCTGGTCGAAGAGGATGTTGTTGATCTTGGTGTCGTTGTGGGTCACCCGGACAGGGATCCTGCCCGCCTCCATCCCCTGCACCACGCTGCCCGCCCAGGAGGCGTTCTCCAGGGCGAAATCGATCTCCGCCCGGACGCTGCCCGCCCGGCCCGCCCTGTCCTCCCGGATGGCCTGCCGCAGGGCCTCTATGCGCTTCGGCGTGTGGTGGAAGTCTTTGATGGTCTCGTGGAGCCTCTCCACCGGGAAGTCCGCCAAGAGCTTCTGGAAATGGCCGAAGCCCACCCCCGCCTCGTACAGGTCCTCCGGGGTCTTTGAGCTCTCGATGGTCTTGGTGCCCTCCACGAAGCGGTAGACGCGGAAGACATTCTCGTCATCCACCTTATAATATCTTCCGCCCTCCAGGGTGGGCACCACCGTAAGCGTCCCCCGCTGAAAGTCCCCTCCGTCCTCTTTGATCCTCTCCCGCAGGAACGCCGTGACGTTCTCGATGTTCTCCATGAGCTCGTCCGGGTTCTGGAAGATGGACGTATTGATCCTCTGGAGGATGTACCGCGGCATAGCGACCAGGTAGGTGTCGTTGATATGGCCGTTGCCGTACCCCTCCGCCACCGTGCCGATTGCAAAATGCTTCAAAATTTCGTTCCTGTCGATCTCTCTGCTCATATCCGCCCCCGCTCGTTCTCGTCCACTATCATATGCCACTTTCCCTTTGTGAAATCAGGGAAGTCCACCACGGCGCCGCCCTTCGCGATGGACATCTCGGACAGGGCCGTCACCGCCATCCAGCTGGCCGCGTCGTACACGTCCACGGGCATGGGGGCATCCTCCCGCAGGCAGCGGAAGAAGGTCTCGAACTCCAGCCAGTCCATGCCGTCATGGCCGCCCTTGACGCCCTCCTCGATGTATTTCTTCCACACGGGGTGGTCGTACTCCTCCTCATAGTCCTTGGCGTTGCCCACGCAGTGCTTGATCCAGTCGAAATCATGGTCGCTGTCCTCCTTCCTGTCCAGGAAGACGGAATCCGTGACCTCCTCGTACATGCCCCTGGTGCCCCTGACGTTGAAGCCGCGGCTGTAGTACCTGGGCAGGGTGGTGTCCAGGGTCAGGGCGATGGTCTCTCCCCTGGCGCATTTGATCACAGTGCTCACCACGTCCCCCTGGGCGAAGGTCTCGTTCATGAGCCTCTCGTCGTCGCTCTTGTTGGCCCTGACATAATCCCGCAGGCCTGCCGCCTTGGAGGCCGTGGAGCTTAAAGTGAGCATCCGGTTGCCGTGGTTGATGTCCAGCACCTTTGCGATGGGGCCCAGCTCATGGGTGGGATAGTTCTCGCAGTTCCTGCTGATGTAGTTGCGGAGCCTGTAGTGCCTGTTCTCCTTCCCGAAAGCGATCTCGCTGCGCAGGTCGTGGTGATACCCTCCGGCGCAGTGCACCACCTCGCCGAAGAGGCCCTTCTTCACCATGTTCAGGACCATCATCTCCCTGCGGCCGAAGCAGCAGTTCTCCAGGAGCATGAAGGGCGTGCCGGTCTTCTCGTAGGCCTCCACCAGGTCGTAGCAGTCCCTGATCTCATAAGCCCCGCCCACCTCCACGGCCACGGCCTTGCCCGCGTACATGGCGGCAAGCGCGATCTCCACATGGGTCTCCCAGGCGGTGGCCACGATGATGGTATTTACATTCTCATCTTTCATTACATCATGATAGTCAGTATAGGCGGCAGGCCTCGCCTGTCCGAACTTCTCTACCAGCTCGGCGCCCTTCTGCACCCTGTCCTCATAGACATCGCACACTGCCACCACCTGCTCCTTCTGGGGGAGCACCGCCCACTCCAGCAGCCCGTACCCTCTGCCGCCCAGTCCGATGAATCCAATCCTGATGTCCTTCATTTCCGCATCCCTCCATGTCGTTTCTGCTTCCCTGCGGGAAGCGCCCTGTTACGGTTCACCGTCTCCCGGCATCCTGTAAACCATTTCCCGCCCCGGGCTGTGGGAAATGTCTTTACAGAGCCTTCTGTAATTGTTATCATAGCATTAGTAAAAGTATATATCTATGTCATAACGGCTCATTTATATATACTTTTGGCTCATTCGGTGGGGATGGCTCCCGGCGGGAGCGGAAGGGAGGGCTCTTATGGAAAATTCTATGGTCTGGCTGGCGTATTCCGTGAAGGAGCAGATCCGGATTACAGATATGTATTCCCTCTTCGAGGTGCATTATGGGAACGGGTACGCGTTCCCTGGGGAGAGCCACAATTTCTGGGAATGCCTCTATGTCATGGAGGGGGAGGTCTGCGCCTCCGGGGACGAG
>CAMTBF010000497.1 GCA_947068385.1 uncultured Lachnospiraceae bacterium | reverse complement strand
AAAAGGTAGCGTCCTATATCAACAACAAGATAAACGAGTACAGCAAGCTGGACGGGTTCAAGAGGCAGCCTGCGGATACCCAGGGGGTGCTGCTCCAGCTGAACATCGCCGATGACTATTTCAAGGCGAAGAAGCAGATATCCGCCCTGGAGGAGGACCTGGCGGCCAAGGACAAGGAGCTGTACGACCTGCGGCATGAGCTGATATCCACCCAGATCAAGCTGGAGGGCGTGGAGGAGCAGGTAAAGGCGCTCCAGAAGGCCCAGAACGAGGGCGAGAAAGAAATCGTGCGGCTGGAAACAGAGTTAAAGAAAAAGTAATAGGGGGCTGTCCGAATCCCGGACAGCTTCTTTCATTATAGGCCGCCACAGGCTGCTGATGCAGGGGAGTTTATTATGGAAAAAATGGAGAGAGTCGAGCTGCTTGCGCCCGCCGGGAACGCGGCCGGGTTCTACGGGGCCGTCCACGCGGGCGCGGATGCCGTCTATCTGGCCGGAAACCAGTTCGGGGCCAGGGCCTACGCCGAGAACTTTACTACAGAGGAGCTGCTGGAGTGCATCCGCTACGGGCATCTCCTGGGCCGGAAGGTCTATCTTGCCGTGAACACGCTGCTGAAGAATCAGGAGATGAAGCAGCTCCATGATTACCTGGCCCCCTTCTGCGAGGCCGGGCTGGATGCGGCGATCGTACAGGACTTAGGGGTCTTTCGCTTCATCCGGGAGCGGTTCCCCGGGCTGAAGCTCCATGTGAGCACGCAGATGACCGTCTGCTCCCGCTGGGGAGCCTCTCTGCTGAAGGACATGGGCGCAAGCCGCATCGTTCCCGCCAGGGAGCTGGGCCTGGAGGAGCTCATGGCCATGCGGGAGGAGGCCGGCATCCAGGTGGAGGCCTTCGTCCACGGAGCCATGTGCTACTGCTATTCGGGACAATGCCTGTTCAGCAGCATCCTGGGGGGAAGGAGCGGCAACAGGGGCCGCTGCGCCCAGCCCTGCCGCCTGCCCTATACGATAGGCGATGGGACGGGCCGCAGGGAATGCTACCCGCTGAGCCTGAAGGATATGTGCACCATCGAGCATATCCCCTGGCTGATAGAGGCGGGCATCGATTCCTTCAAGATAGAGGGGCGCATGAAGCGGCCGGAGTATGCCGCCGGCGTGACGGATATCTATAGACGCTGCATCGACAATTACTATGCGCTGAGGGGCAGGATGGGGCCGCGGGAGGCCGCGGAGGCCTATAGCGTCAGCGAGGAGGACAGGAGGGCGCTGGCCTCCCTATATGTGCGGGACGGCCTCCAGGACGGCTATTATTTCCGGCATAACGGACGGGAGATGGTCAGCATCGACAGCCCTGCCTACCGCGAGAGCGACGAGCGGACGCTGGCCCGGATACGGGAGAGATATCTGGATGCCAATTTGAAGCTGCCGGTGACAGTCAAGGCCTTTTTCCATGTGAGCAGGCCCGCGAAGGTGATTCTGGAAACGGAATGTCCCTCTTCCATGGGCTTGCTGTCTGCCGGGGCGGAGGGCGAGCCTGTGGCACAGGCCCTGAAGCAGCCCATCACGGAGGAAAATGTCCAAAAGCAGCTCTGTCGGCTGGGGGACAGCGCCTTTTACGCGGCCGGGGTCGAGGTTTCCATGGATCCGGACAGCTTTTACCCCCTGAAGCAGATCAACGAGCTGCGCAGGACGGCGGTGGCAGCGCTGGAACGGGAAATCCTCCGGGCAAGAGGATACCAGAGGAACGGACGGGGGGAATGGACGGAGGAGGGCATGGCGGAAGACAATGCCCTGACGGAAGAGAATGCCGCGGCAGAAGGGGATATTACAGCTCTGCCTTCGGAAGCCGAACCGTCGAACGGCAGGGCCGGAGAGCCCTCGCCCTGCAGCTACGCTTTCTATGTCCGCACCATGGGGCAGCTGAAAGCGCTGGAAGAGTGGATTGCCGCGAATCCCCTGAACCGTCCCTGGCGAATCTATGTGGACGGCGACCTGCTCACAGAGAGGTGGCCCGGGACAGTGGACATTTGCAGGAGGCTTTCCGGCAGCGGGACTCTGTTCGCGGCGCTTCCCTATATCCTGCGGGAGACGGACGGGGGATATCTGGAGGAATTATATGCGAAAGTGAAGGAAAGCGGCCTTTTCCGGGGCTTCCTTGTCCGCTCCATGGACGGGCTGGGCTTCCTACGGGAGAAAAAGCATCCCGGGGAGAAAAAGCATCCCGGGGAGGGGCTGCGCCCCACGGAAGGAGCCGCCCTGTCCGTCAGGACGGACGCAGGGGTCTACGCATGGAACGATGCCGCCCTGGAGGAGCTGTCCGGCCTGGCAGAGGGCTTCTGCCTGCCCTACGAGCTGAACGCCTCCGCCCAGAGGCATCTCTGCGATGGGCTTCGCCAAAAGGGCTTGACGAAAAGGCTCTCCTGCGAGAAAATCGTATACAGCCGGATTCCCATGATGATCACGGCCAACTGCCTGCGCAGGACTGCGGGAGAGTGCGGAAAAGGGCGGGCGGACAAGGAAATCAGGGAGATCATGAGCCTCAGGGACAGATACGATAAGGAGTTCCCTGTTCTGATCGACTGTCGGCACTGCATGAACATCATCTACAACAGCGTCCCCTTTTCGCTGTATATGGAAGAGAAGCATTCCAAAGAGGGCCGTGCCGGGGAGCCCGCCGGGTGGAAGGGACGCGTGGATCCGCGGATGGACTTCACCCTGGAATCCCCGGAGGAGGTGAAGCGGCTCCTGGACGCCTTTTTCAGGGGAATGCCCTTTCCGCTGAAAGACTACACCACCGCCCACGAAAAGCGCGGCGCAGTGTGAGAAGACCGATTTGCATTGATATGGAGAAAGGAAAAAGATGCGGGAGTATATCACAGAGCTTTCCAGATATATCATACCGGCGCTGATGGCGGTCTATACCCTGTGCAGCTTTGCCTGCCTGGTGGAAGGGACGGCACAGAAGCAGGACGGCCCACGGAGCACAGGCATCTACACGGTGCAGAACGTCATCATGTTCTTCCTTCAGCTGCTCATGTTCACGGACCTGGCCCTGGTCAGCGGGGACATGGAGTATGTGTTCTTCTCATGTTACCTCTTCCTTTCCAATTAGATAAAATCCACACCTGCCTA
>CAMTBF010000496.1 GCA_947068385.1 uncultured Lachnospiraceae bacterium | reverse complement strand
TATGATGTGGAATTCTTTTCAGCGGCATATAGGATGAAAAAAGACCGTTTGCTACATATTTCATGTAGCCGCCGCGCACCATCAGGGCATGGCTGTCAATGCTACAGTCTGACGGCCTTTCCCGAAAACGATCTCCAACAAGTTTTTCCAGTTTCATAAAGGATACCTCCGTATTTTGTTTTTGAACACAAAAAAGCCCTAAGCCGACATTACATCAGCTTAGGGCGAACTCATCTTAAGTCCGTGGTACCACCTAAATTCGGAGCGATCCGCACTCTCTGGCACAAGAGAAAATCTGATGCCATATCTCTGTAACGGGAGAACCCGGCAAGGCTTACTGTCATTTCAGCTTACAGCTCAAAGATGGGTTGGGCATCTTTTCAATAAAGGCTCGCACCGGCCGCCTTCTCTCTGAAAATCCGAGATGCTTACTATTTCTTATCATAGCTTTTGTGTTCAATTTTTTAATTTATACCACAAAAGATAACGGCTGTCAAGCTTCATTTCCGCACATCCGCACACGACTTGTAAAATCATCTCCTGCCAATCTCCGTATCCGCGGCGGTGGTCCGGCTGTGCTCCTTGATGTAGTCCATAATGTCATCCAGCCTGGTGAACGCCAGCCCCACGTAGCTGTCCGCCGCGCCGTAGTAGATGGCGATCCTGCCGCTTTCGCTGTCGTGGATGGTGGCGCAGGGGAAGCACACATTGGGCACGAAGCCCCGCTCCTCATACCACTCCTGCGGGGTCAGCAGGAAGTCCTCGCAGCGGTATTTCACGATGGATGGATCGTCGATGTCCAGGATGGCCCCGCCGATGCTGTACACATAGCCGTTGCAGGTGCCGGTGACGCCGTGGTAGAACAGGAGCCACCCCTCACTGGTCTCGATGGGCGCCGCGCCGCCGCCAATCTTCAGGGACTCCCACCACTCGCTGCCTTTGCCCATCACATGCCTGTGCTTTCCCCAGTATACCATGTCCGGGCTCTCGCTTAGGAAGATGTCCCCGAAGGGCGTGTGGCCGCTGTCCGAGGGCCTGCTCAGCAGGCAGAAATTGCCGTGTATCTTGCGGGGGAAGAGCACCGCGTTACGGTTGAAGGGCAGGAACGGGTTCTCGATCCTGGTGAATGTCTTGAAGTCCTGGGTCTTCGCCATGCCGATGGCGGCCCCGTAGAAATCCTGGCACCAGATGATGTAATAGGTGTCTTCCACCTTCACCAGCCTGGGGTCGTAGGCGTACACGGGCATGAAGGGCTTTCCCTCTTCGTCCACGAAAGGAATCTTGTCCTCCTCGAAATCCCAGTGGACGGCATCCTTGCTTCTGCCCATATAGATATACGGGATTCCGTTGTTCTGCTCCCCACGGAACACGCCGATGAAGCCGTCCCCGTAGGGCATCACGGCGCTGTTGAAGATCCGGGCTACGTTCTTCAGGGGGTTGCGCCCGATGATGGGGTTCTCGGAATATCTCCAGACGGGAGCGCCGGTAAAGGACTCGGGGCCCTCCTGCCAGGGCACATTGGGTACTGCGGGACTTATCATTTTATATTTGCTCATTTTGTTCTCCTCTCTTTCCAGCTACCTGTCACTTTATAAATCAAATCTCCAATCAACCTCTCAAAAGCCGTAGGTTCTTCTCTATCAGGCTGCACCTCTGGGCCACGCAGTCCGGGCTGCGCAGAGGGTCTTCCGGTGTGTGGAACACATAATCCGTCAACTTCTCTATGGTAGTGGCCGCCACATGCATCCTGGTGTCGCTGGAAGCATAATAGATATACACATCCCCGTTCTCCCGGGCGATGGCCCCATTGGTGAACACCACATTGGACACGTCCCCTACCCGCTCTCCGGCCCTGGGCCCAATCAGCAGCCCGCCAGGCTCCGCGATCACTCTGGCGGGGTCTTCCAGCGCCGTGGCAAAGGCATATATCACATAGCGCAGCCCCGCCGCCGTGTTCCGCACGCCGTGGGCAATATGGATCCAGCCCTGGGGCGTCTTGATGGGCACGGCCCCCGCGCCGTTCTTGGCCTCGGTGATGGTATGGTACCGCCGCTTGCTGGTGATGCGCTCCTCGTCGATGACCGGGTGCAGGATGTCCTCGCACAGGCCGAAGCCGATTCCGCCGCCGGAGCCGGTGTCTATGAAGTCGTCCATAGGACGGGTATAGAAAGCGTACTTGCCCTCCACGAACTCCGGGTGCAGCACCACGTTCCTCTGCTGGGGGGACTGCAATGTCTTCAAATTGGGCAGGCGCTCCCATGTCTTCAGATCCTTCGTGCGCACGATGCCCGCAGCAGCCACCGCCGCCGACAGGTCGGGAACGGACGTATCCTTGCTCTCCGAGCAGAAGACCCCGTAGATATAGCCGTCCTCATGCCTGGTCAGCCGCATGTCATACACATTGGTCTCCTCCGGGCAGGTGTCCGGCAGTACCACCGGATAGTCCCAGAACCGGAAGCCCTCCACAGGGCTTTCGCTCTCCGCCACGGCAAAGAAGGACTTTCTGTCGTTCCCCTCCACCCGGGCCACCAGGTAGAATTTCCCGTCCAGCTCGATGGCACCGGAATTCATCACGGCGTTCACGCCCAGGCGTTCCTGGAAATACGGGTTGGCGTCCATGTCCAAATCGTAGCGCCAGAACAGCGGGATGTGCTCTCTGGTCAGCACGGGATATTGGTAGCGGTCATAGATGCCATTGTAAAAGGAATCGTCCACTTCGTTGGGACGGTTCAGCAGCTCCTGCTGCTTTGCCAGTTCTTTTTCATACTGAGGATGTATTCTCATAGTCTCTCCTATTCTCAACCATGGCATCTATCGGGCAGATGCCTTTTTCAGTTCCGTCTCAGGGCAGCCGGTTCCAGGCGTTTTCGCTCCATGGACAGCTCCAGCCCTTGGCAGTTTCAGCTCTGGGCGCTGCGCCGCATAATCTCCATGCACATACGCCCGTTGTGGTAAGGGCATTTCCAGGGCTCCACGATGGGCTTCTCCAAGGCGGGGTTCCCGTCCGCGTCCGTGTACCAGAACCATTCCCCCTGCGGCCTTGCGTCCACCAGATGGGCCCTGATGAATCCCCAGATGTCCTCCGCGGCCTCCAGATAGCGGCGCTCCCCGGTCTTCTGGTAAGCGTTGTAGAA
>CAMTBF010000495.1 GCA_947068385.1 uncultured Lachnospiraceae bacterium | reverse complement strand
TGGCGTTTGAATCAGCAATCGCGGGGGACAAAGTATGATATGGATACAAAAGAATGGCGAACCGCCGTCCCTGACACAGTATAAAAAACAGCCTTTTGCTTATTATGACGGATATGAAAACAAGGATGAGCTGCGAGATGCATTGCTTCGCAATCAGGGATATATCTGTGCTTATTGTATGCGGCGCATAGAAAATAATCGGGAAACTATGAAAATTGAGCACTGGAAAGCGCAGGCTCAGTTGGAGACAGAAGAGGAAAAGCTGGATTTTAGAATTATGCTTGGAGTCTGCGATGGATGCAGAGGGGCCAAAGATCAATATACGACCTGCGACGAACACCGGCATGGGGATGTGCTGTATGTAAATCCACTGAATCAGACTATGATGAATACGATAAGCTATGACCGGCAGGGACATATTAAGTCCAGCGATTCAAGAATCGATGATGACCTGAATCAGATATTAAATTTGAATTGTGAGCAGGCACCATCCAGAATTGTACAAAACCGAAAAGCTATTTATAAGGAATGCATGGAGCAAATGATGAAGATACAAAAGGAGGGGAACTGGAAAATGAGCACATTGCGCCAGGTGTTGCAGAAGTATGAGAAAAGAGCGGACGGGCGGAATCAGGAATATGTCGGCGTTGCGTTATATCTGATTAAGAAATATATACGCAGATGCTCGTCCCCTCTCTTTTTAAGCTGAAGAGCTCTTTTGATCGGAGAAAGCGGTCAGCGATGACAGATTTGCCAGACAGCAGTCCATTAGGCAATTCCGGGTAGAATGCGCTAGGATAAAGAAAGACAAAATACGAGGTTCCGAGACCCTTACAGGGTTCGGAACCTCGCGTCCTCATGGAGCATATGGGATTCGAACCCACGGCCTCAACAATGCGAATGTTGCGCGCTCCCAACTGCGCTAATGCCCCATGCATTTAAGTATAGCACAAAATACAGAAAATGCAACAAAAATTTTTTCAAATCTGAATATTTTCGGCTGCGGCCTTTTCATGCAGCTTCCTGGCCAGGTACAGCGCCGGCGTGTCCAGCAGCGAGGTAAAGATATAGATTACATAGCTGGAGACGAAAATCGACACCAGCGTCCCCCCGTCATAGGTGCCGTAGAACGCGAACAGCGTGAACAGCAGCGTGTTCAGCAGCTGGCTGACCAGCGTGGAGCCGTTGTTGCGCAGCCACAGGAACCTGCGCCTGTCGCCGGTCTTCCGCTCCGTGAAGGCCCACCATTTATGATACAGCCACACATCGAACATCTGGCTCACGGCGTAGACGATGAAGGAGGAGATTAGCATCCTGGGGGTGCTGGAGAAGATCTCCCGGATGGCCCCCATGGCCCGGTCGTTTTCGGCGGGCACATACATAAGCCAGCTCTGGCTCAGCAGCAGGAAGAACAGGGAGGTGAACATGCCGATCCAAACGGCCTTATTCGCCGCCTTCTTCCCTTCGCATTCCGAGAGGATGTCCGTGATCAGGAAGGTGACGGCGAAGAGCACGTTGCCCAGGGTCTGCTCCATGCCGAAGGCGTTGACGAGGAGCAGCACCTCGATATTGGCCAGGATGGTGGCGATGGCGGAGAGGCAGTACAGCCCCGTCCTGCCGAAGAAACGGTAGGAAATCAGCGCCATGGAGAATATGAAGACCACGGAGCCTGCCAGCAACAATTCGTTTATCATAATAAACCCTTCCTTCCCCGGCGGGACGCCGGATGTATCCCATGGGATTCAGTCGCCCACCCCAAAGTCGGTGTTCTGAATCAAAATGTCAACGCGTTCGTCATCTCTGTATTTTGGATAAATTTCATCCATAAAGACGGATATCACATGCTCGTCAGGCTTCACGGGCGTGGTGTTGGGGCACATGATATTGACGCAGATGCGCTCGAAGCAGGCAAGGCCTAGGGACATGTCCCGCTCCATGGAGGCAAGGGTCTGCCCTTTGATGCCGAAGAGCAGATTGGCCTCGTCGAAGCCCCGGGCGATCAGGGCAGGCTCCTGCTCCGGAATCCCTTTTTTCAGCACATGCTCCCGGAAGGCCCAGTCGAAGGTCTCCAGCCCCAGCTTCATCTTCAGCCGAAAGCCGGAGAATTCCTGCCGCAGGGCGGGAATCCTGTCGCGATAGAGATAATGGGATTCGAAATGGATGGTGGAGATCCCCTTCTCATGGCATATCCGCCTGATCAGGGCCAGCGTCCGGGCATCCAGCTCGAAGACGGAGCCACTGTTGATGACCTCCAGGTCGCCGAACCTCCCGGTGACCCGGGCCAGCACCTGGCTGTTCAGGGCGAAATTGGCGCAGGGGTCGGCACATTTGTCGGTGTGGTAGTCGCAGAAGGCGCATTTCCGATAGACACATCCGCTGCCCCGCAGGAGGACGATCTCCCGTTTTCTTTTTTCCAGAATTTCACTATATCTTTCCATGATGAATAAAAGCGCCCCAGAGGACGCCTCAGGGCATGCTCCGCCCCTTTCGCTCCTTAGTTTTGTTCTAGGAGGCCGAAGAGAGGGTCTCCAGGGCAGGATGGTCTCGAACTGCCAGACCCTATTATAGCAGGATTCCCAGGGCTGTCAATGGCGTTTCGAAAATTTCTCCGGAAGCGGGCAAAAGGCGGGAACAAAGACCAGGCCCTTTACATATGATGTAAAAAGGGTGTGCGGAGGCAGAGTATGGTGGTGATAGATGCCGGACATGGCGGCAGCAATCCGGGAGCGGTGTACCAGGGCAGGCAGGAAAAGGACGACGCGCTGGCGCTGGCCCTGGCGGTGGGGCGGATCCTGGAGGAGAACGGGGTGGAGGTGTATTATACCAGGACCACGGACATCTATGAATCCCCCCAGCAGAAGGCCCAGGAGGCCAATGCGGTGCAGGGCGACTACTTCGTGTCCATCCACCGCAATTCCAGCCCTTATCCCAATCAGTATACGGGGATAGAGTCCCTTGTATACAATCATTACGGAGAGGCGGGAAGGCTGGCGGAGAACATCAATGCCAGGCTGGAGCAGGTGGGATACGAGAACCAGGGCGTGAATGAGCGGCCGGATCTGGTGGTGCTGAACCAGACGCAGATGCCGTCTGTGCTGGTGGAGGTGGGCTTCATCAATACGGATGCGGACAACCG
>CAMTBF010000494.1 GCA_947068385.1 uncultured Lachnospiraceae bacterium | reverse complement strand
CTGATCATGAACCTGAAACGGTTCTGTATGATGTATTATGTCCATGGAATCGTATATTTCCCGATTACGGTGCTGGTCATCGCGACTGCTGGGATTGTGATATATTCCCTTTACTATTGTATCAGGAAGAAGGATTTGATGATATTCCTCTGTAGCCTGATGATCGTGATCCTTCCGGTCCTGATGAGCGTCATAGAGGGAATCCCCACCCATTACCGCTCCAGCCAGTATGTGCCCCTGGTGGGGGCGTTCGCGGTGCTGCTGTTCCTGCTGGAGCTGGAACGGCTCAAATCACGAGGATGGCTGAAGGGGGTCGGCTGTACCGCGCTGGCCATATTGATCTTCAACCAGTGCGCGGACATGAATAAATGGTTTTACGTGGATTACCTGAAATATCAGGATGCGGCCGGCGTCATGAAGCAGGTGGCGCAGGACATACAGGCAGGGTTCGATTCCGGGAAGCCTGTGGTGATCAAGGGGGCCTACAGAGTTCCGTATGAGATATCGAAGGATGCGTACTGCAGCTTTTCCTCGCCGAAGTACAGATGGATATGCCTGCTGACGGATCCGGTGGATCCCCATCTGAAGGAAAAATTCTATGCCGAAAACGGACAGGGGTATATATTTGCGGAGGCGCCGATCGTATCCACGCTGCAATGGGGCGTCACGGCATTTGACGGGACCTGCGGGCAGCTGATCGAATTCTGGAAGATGCACGGATATTCGTTCAGATGCGTGACGGATCCGGAGACGATAGAGGAGGCGGAGCGAATCATGCGGGATGAGGATATGCCGGGCTATCCGCAGAAGGGATATATCAGGGAAGAGGATGACTATATCATCGTCAACCTGGAGCATAGGTGAGCAATTCTGCCTTGCTTTTTTGTACATTCTTTAGTATAATGATTTTATTAATTTTTCCTAAAAAAGGAAATGATTCTAGAGACAGCGAAAAGGAGGACGGCCATGGGGCAGGTATATGAGAAGCTGATGCGGTGCTATGAGGATGTCAGGAAGCGGACGGACTTTGTCCCGAAGGTGGCCGTGGTGCTGGGATCCGGGCTGGGGGACTACGCGGAGAGCATCCGGGTGGAATATGAGCTCCCCTACAGCGGGATAGAGGGCTTCCCGGTATCCACGGTGCCGGGGCATGCCGGGAGGTTCATCTTTGGGTATATCGACCAGGTTCCCGTGGCCTGCATGAAGGGCAGGGTGCATTATTATGAGGGGTATCCTGTCAGCGATGTGGTGCTGCCTGTCAGGCTCCTGAAGCTGATGGGGGCAGAGATCCTGTTCCTGACGAATGCGGCGGGGGGCGTGAACACCTCCTTCCATGCGGGAGACCTGATGCTGATCAAAGACCACATCTCCGCATTTGCCCCCAATCCCCTGATCGGCCCGAATATAGACGAGCTGGGCCCCCGCTTCCCGGACATGAGCGAGGTGTATGACAGAGGGCTGCAGAAGCTGATCGCCGGAAAGGCTAAGGAGAACCATATCTATCTGCAGGAGGGCGTGTACGCCCAGATGACAGGGCCGTCTTATGAATCCCCTGCGGAGATCCGGATGCTCCGGGCTCTGGGCTGCGACGCGGTGGGGATGAGCACGGTGGTGGAGGCCATCGCCGCCAACCACATGGGCATGAAGATATGCGGTGTATCCTGCATCAGCAACCTGGCTGCCGGCATGTCGGAGAATCCGCTGAGCCATAAGGAGGTGCAGGAGGCGGCGGACATGGCCGCGCCCAACTTCAAGAGGCTGGTGACAGAGGCAGTGAAGGGCATGGCGGCCTTTCTGACGGCATAGGCTCCGGTGCGGGTAAGATGATAGAGAAAAACGGAACGTAGCATCGGAACAGGATGCGGATGGCCGGATATGCGGTGGGAGAGCAGGCGGCATATGCGGCCCAGGGAGCCGGGGGACAGGGATCCGGCGCAGGAACCCGGCAAGGCCGGGGACAGGAGATGTGGTATATGGAAGCGGAATTTGACAGAGCGGATCTGGCGAGGGCGGCATTGGAGGCAAGACAGATGGCATATACGCCCTACTCCCATTATACGGTAGGCGCGGCGCTGCTCACGGCGGAGGGCGACATCTATCAGGGCGGCAACATCGAGAACGCCTCCTACGGCGCCACCAACTGCGCGGAGCGGACGGCCATCTTCAAGGCTGTCAGCGAGGGCAGGCGGCGCTTTTCGGCCATCGCCATCGCCGGGGGCATGGAAGGGCAGGAGCCTGTGGACTACGCCTATCCCTGCGGCATCTGCCGGCAGGTCATGAAGGAGTTCGCGGGGGAGGATTTCCGGATCATCGTGGCGAAAAGCGCCGCGGACTATAAGGTCTATACCCTGGAGGAGCTGCTGCCCCACGGATTCGGAGGGAGCTCCATCCAGTGAATATCAAGATTGTAAAGCGTATGGCATATACTTGCATGCTACATGCGCTTCACATATATTTATTCTCTAATTCAAATCTACATAGGAGGGAGAAAACATGTTAGAGAAACTATTTAAGCTCAAGGAAAACGGCACGAGTGTGAAAGTCGAGGTCATGGCCGGTATCACCACCTTCATGACCATGGCGTACATCCTGGCCGTGAATCCGAACATCCTTTCCGCATCGGGAATGGATGCAAATGCAGTGCTTCTGGCGACGGCGCTGGCATCGTTCCTGGGAACCATATTGATGGCCCTTTTGGCCAACTATCCGTTCGCACTGGCCCCCGGAATGGGGCTCAACGCGTATTTTGCCTATACCGTGGTACTGAACTACGGGTATTCCTGGCAGATCGCGTTGATGGCAGTGTTCGTGGAAGGATTGATCTTCATCGTGCTTTCCGTGACGAATGTAAGGGAAGCCATCTTCAACGCCATTCCCATGACATTGAAATCCGCGGTGAGCGCCGGCATCGGCCTGTTCATTGCCTTCATCGGCCTCCAGAATGCCAAGATTGTGGTGAACAACGACTCCACGCTGGTTTCCTATCAGAATTTCAAAACGGATTTCAGCTCTGTGGGCATGGGAGCGCTGCTGGCCCTGATCGGAGTCCTGATCACAGGCTATCTCCTGATCAAAAAGGTAAAGGGCGGCATTCTGCTGGGCATCATCATCACATGGGTGCTGGGGATTGTGTGCGATCTGAT
>CAMTBF010000493.1 GCA_947068385.1 uncultured Lachnospiraceae bacterium | reverse complement strand
CACCAAAAACACGCAAAATAAAGAAACAGACAAATAGGAAAAGGAGAAAAATAATATCGTTATGCGTTCCATGAGGCAGGGTAATCGAACCGTGGCAAATGTTGGAGAGGATATCTGGGAAAAACTGGACGAGTTAGAAAAGAAAATTCTCACATATATGACAAACAGAGGTGCTGTGCGTCGTCATGTGATAGAAGAATATACTGAAAAATCGAGTAAGACAATAACCACAAGACTTAATCATATGATGGAGCTTGGTATTGTGAAGGCAAATGGGAGCAAGTACGATCCGAACAGAACTTATGAAGCTTGTAACCTTGTAAAGTGATTACAAGGCTTTACAAGGTTATTACAAGGTTCTTGTTCTTGGAAAGCGAAGTCTCTATTTTTTGCTGGCAGCAAAGGGAGAGATAGTGTCATCGCATTCAGGGCAGCTTTCCACTTGCGCAAAGCTGCCCATTCTCTCGGATTCCCGGCCAGGAGCTCAAAAGCAGCTATCCACCCCCTGCTGCAATACCCGCCTGATCTCCTCGGTCACTTCGGCGAAGTCCCGCAGCTTCTGTGCGATAGGGCTGCGCCTGGCCGGATCCTGCAGGGCCTCCAGGGTCACGTTGAAGCCGCCGCCCAGGGCCTCTAAATCTGCCCCGTCGTCATGGTTCCACATCTCCCCGCAGCGGTTGTAGAGGGCGCTGACCTCTCGCAGGAAAGTGAGGTCGGGATTCAGCGCCATGGCCTTCTCCAGGAAAGCGTGGCAGCAGCTGGCGTTGGTGGCCAGGCCGCAGACATAGGCGGTGTGGGCGCTCCAGGGGTCGAACTCCTCCGGCTTCACGTCGTCGAACCTTCCGCCCTCGATGTCCGCCGCCCAGGCCCGGAACGCGGATGCCCCGAAGTAGAAGCTTTCCGTCTCGGTGGCCAGGAGCTTGGGCAGGACGCGGACGGCCTCCCGGTACAGCCGGGCCAGGGAGGGCGCCTCCTTCTTGCTGCCGAGGAAGATCCAGCCGGGGTTGGAGAATTCGTTCTGCGTCAGGAAGCTCTCCAGGGAAAGGCGCTCCGGCCGGTTGTTGTTCCCTGTGATGTACAGCAATGTCTTCCCATACTCCTCATAGCCCACCAGTACGCCGACGGGCGGCTCCCCCAGGCCCCAGACGAGGACGGGGATTCCTCTGTCGATGTAGGAGACCAGGGTCTGGACATACATGTCCGGGTTTTTGCAAAGGTCTTTGCGGGGGACGAAGGTGCTGGCGTAGCCGCATTTTTCGAAAAGCGCCTCGATGAAGCCGGACTCTTCGGACACCAGGGCAAAGGAGTCCCCGTTTTCCCGCAAGCTCCTGTGGGGCCCCTCGGCAAGCATATAGCTGGTTATGCCCTCTCCCCGGAATTCGCCCTTGGGATAGTACTGGGTGAACACGTCCCCGGTGAGGCCGGCGAAGAAATTGTAGTCGTAATCCGCCTCCCCAAGGCATTCCATCACATATCTGGCGCAGCCGTTGAACCAGTAGTTCTCGCCGTACTCGTCCGTCACCAGGCGGTGGATGATGGGGATGATGTTGTTGCTCTGTTTCGTGGTCATGAGAAGTTCCTCCTTCTGTAATCTGATTCTCGGGGCATGGGCCAGCTGGGAGACGCGGATGGACCGGAAGTATTTCATGCCCTGGCCGTTGGAGCCGATGATGATGTCCCCGGGGGCGGTGCGGGATAAGTCCAGGGACATGTAGGGGAAGCCTGTGTCGCAGTAGCGGATCTCCCCGTTGATGATCACGGCCAGGTGGGTGGGGCCGATGATCCATGTGACCTGGTTATAGCCTCTCTCCCGGATGCCGCCCCGGCCGGGAAGCTCGTAGAGGTCATAAAAGCAGGGCTGGCGGAATACGATGGCCTCCCGGTGCAGGGCGGCCTTTGACAGGTCCTCCGAGGGCTGGTTGCCCATGTTGATGCCGAAGCCGTTCTGGCTCAGGTTGCCCAGGGAGACGCCGCCTGCGTAATAGTCCGGCTCTGCCCCGTGGTAGAAGATCAGGCAGCCCTCCTCGGAGCCATAGCCGAACTGTTCATCGTCCCCTCCCAGACGGAATTCCATATCCACCCGGAAGGGCAGCTTCACGGCCACATTGGTGTTCAGCACACGGGTGCTGATCCATCCGGTGTACTCTGCCTCCCCGTTCTCCAGGACGCGGTAATGGGGATCGTTGATGGGGGTCACTTTGTCCAGGGGCACGTCCCGCTCCCAGAGGACGGGGTTCCCGGACAGGATTTCCTCCATGGTGACGGAGCCCGGGGGCAGCTCTGTGGGCTTTTCGAAATAGGCTGGGTCGGCCATGCGCTGCTTCACGGGCACCAGGAGGCTCACCAGGTCCCGGCGCTGGTCCGGGGAGATCAGGTTCTCCAGCAGGGCATGGCGGCGCAGCTGGCCTTCATGGGTGTAGTCGATTTCGTAAAAGGGATTGTCGTCAAAGCTTCCCACCAATCGGCCGAACTGCTCCTCCAGGCCCTCGTCCACGTAGAGGTTCGCGGAGGCGTAGAGCCCGCCGGGAAAGGGGATGTCCAGATAAGCGGTGCGGTTCTGGAAGCTGTCCTCTATCCGGAGCATCACTGCGCCCTGGGGGCCGTTCTGGTACTCGAACCGTTCATGCCCGCCGGGCATTCCAAGGGAAAGGCCCAGCGCTTGCACCGTGTGCCAGAAGCCGGTGATGTCCGACTCCTGAGGGTTCTGTTTCAGGCAGGAGGTGAGGACGCGCATGGGGGGCAGATGGAGGATGGCGGCATCCGGACGGGGGGAAAGCTGCTCCTGCAGGCGATTCAGGCGGCGGAGGGCAGCCTGGGGGTCTTGTCCCGCAATGGGCTGTCCGGGGCTAGGAGCCTGGCCGCAGTGCCCTGGGGGGCAGCTTTCCCCCGGATGGCTGTCAGGCTGTGCCATATCGCTCTGGCTGCTTTCGCTGACTGGTCCGGCCGGATTCTCCTGGCTGCCCTGGCTTTCCAGCAGCTCCATCTGCTTTTCCATCTCTTCGTAGAGCAGGGGCAGGGCGGAAATCTGCTTAATGCCCTTTGCCGTCATTTCCTGGAGAAAGGTGTTGATGATTTCTTTCAGCTCGGACAGGGCAGTGACCTCCCGGTCGATTTCCGCTATCTTGTCCGCGAATACTTCCACCAGGG
>CAMTBF010000492.1 GCA_947068385.1 uncultured Lachnospiraceae bacterium | reverse complement strand
GAGTCACCGGCGAAAGTGAAGACCATCAAGAAATTCTTAGGCTCCAACTATCAAGTGGCTGCCAGCAACGGACATGTCCGCGACCTCCCCAAGAGCTCCCTGGGGATAGACGTGGAGCATGACTATGAGCCTAAGTACATCACCATCCGCGGAAAGGGCGACATCCTGGCCAACCTGCGCAAGGAAGTCCGCAAGGCCGAGAAGATCTACCTCGCCACCGACCCTGACAGGGAGGGGGAGGCCATCTCCTGGCACCTGCTCTATGCCCTGAAGCTGGAGGAGAAGCTGAAGGAGAAGAAGGTCTACCGCATCACCTTCAACGAAATCACCAAGAACGCGGTGAAGGAATCCTTAAAGAACGCCAGGGAGATCAACATGAACCTGGTGGACGCCCAGCAGGCCCGCCGGATGCTGGACCGCATGGTGGGCTACCGCATCTCCCCTTTATTATGGAAGAAAGTCAAACGGGGCTTAAGCGCCGGACGGGTGCAGTCCGTGGCCCTGCGCATCATCTGCGACAGGGAGGAGGAAATCGATGCCTTCATCCCGGAGGAATACTGGACCCTGGACGTGACCCTGGACGTGAAGGGGGAGAAGAAGCCCATCTGCGCGAAGTATTACGGCACCGTAGACGAAAAGAAGGGCATTGCCTGCAAGGAGGAGGCCGACCGGATCATGGCCTCCCTGAAAGGCGCGGCATACGCGGTCAAAGAGGTGAAGAGGGGAGAGCGGCACAAGAAGCCGCCCCTGCCCTTCACCACATCCACCCTCCAGCAGGAGGCCAGCAGGGCGCTGAACTTCTCCACCCAGAAGACCATGCGCCTGGCCCAGCAGCTCTACGAGGGCGTGGACATAGAGGGGGAGGGCACCGTAGGCCTGATCACCTACCTGCGTACCGACTCCACCCGCGTCTCCAAGGAGGCCGAGGACATGGCGGCAGAGTTCATCGCCGCCCAGTACGGCAGTAAGTACCTGGCGGAGGCCGCAGGGGAGAAGAAGAACAGCCAGAAGATACAGGACGCCCATGAGGCCATCCGCCCCACGGACCTGAACCGGATCCCCACGGCAATCAAGGAGCAGCTGCCCAGGGACCTGTTCCGGCTCTATCAGCTGGTCTGGAAGCGCTTCGTGGCCAGCCGCATGAGCCCGGCGCAGTACGAGACCACGTCCGTCCGCATCCAGGCGGCGGACCAGGTCTTCACGGTGTCCGCCTCGGCGCTGAAGTTCGACGGCTTTTTAAGCGTGTACAGCCCTGCCGACGAGGAGAAGGAGGAGAACGCCCTGACCGTGGGCCTTGGCAAGGACAGCGTCCTCACCTTCGCCTCCTTCGACCCGAAGCAGCACTTCACCCAGCCCCCGGCCCATTACACCGAGGCTTCCCTGGTGCGGGCCTTGGAGGAGCTTGGCATAGGCCACCCCAGCACCTACGCCCCCACGATCACCACCATCCTGGCCAGGCGCTACGTGGTGAAGGAGGAGAAGAACCTCTACGTCACGGAGCTGGGCGAGGTGGTGAACCACATGATGAAGGAGGCCTTCCCCTCCATCGTGGACGTGCACTTCACCGCCAGCATGGAGGCCTTGCTGGACGGCGTGGAGGAGGGGGACGTGAAATGGAAGACGGTGGTGTCGAATTTCTATCCCGACCTGGACGAGGCGGTGCAGTCGGCGGAGAAGGAGCTGGCGGAGGTGTCCATCGCCGACGAGGTCAGCGACGAGGAATGCGACCTCTGCGGCCGGAAGATGGTGATCAAGTACGGCCCCCACGGCAGGTTCCTGGCCTGCCCCGGCTTCCCGGAGTGCCGCAACACCAAGCCCTACTTCGAGAAGATCGGCGTGGCCTGCCCCAAGTGCGGCAAGGACGTGGTGCTGAAGAAGACCAAGAAGGGCAGGAAGTACTACGGCTGCATCGACAATCCGGAGTGCGACTTCATGTCCTGGCAGAAGCCCTCGGGGGAGAGCTGCCCCCGCTGCGGGGCGCCCCTTCTGATCAAGGGGAACAAGCTGGTGTGCAGCGATGCCCAGTGCGGCTACCACATTCTGTCTGAATTGTCAAACAAATCTAACTAAATGCGAAAATTTTGACTGTTTGTGCATTGTAATCTGATTTTATTTGTGATATGATAAGATTGCATAGGAACAGGCGGTCAGGAATGGGGGAGTCTGCCATCCGCGGGCCGATGTGGTGCATGGGACAAAAGCGGAGGAAGGCGAATGAGTAGCGTACAGCTTCTGGATAAGACCAGAAAAATCGGTAAACTGTTGCACAATAACAATTCCAGCAAGGTGGTGTTCAACGACATCTGCAAGGTGATGCGTGAGATCCTGGAGTCCAATGTGCTGGTCATCAGCCGCAAGGGCAAGGTGCTGGGCGTGGGCAAGTCAGAGGGGATCGATTCCATTACCGAGCTGATAGACGAGAACGTGGGCGGCTTCGTGGACGCCATGCTCAATGAAAGGCTCCTGGGCGTGCTTTCCACCAAGGAGAACGTGAACCTGGAGACATTGGGGTTCGAGAGCCCGGACATCCGCAAGTTCCAGGCGATCATCACGCCGATCGAGATCGCGGGCGAGAGGCTGGGGACGCTCTTCATCTATAAATGCGACAGGCAGTACGAGATAGACGATATCATCCTCTGCGAGTACGGCACTACGGTGGTGGGGCTGGAGATGCTCCGGGCCATCAACGAGGAGAGCGCGGAGGAGAGCCGCAAGGTGGCGGTGGTGAAATCCGCGATCAGCACCCTTTCCTTCTCCGAGATGGAGGCCATCACCCATATCTTCGATGAGCTGAACGGCATGGAAGGGATCCTGGTGGCCAGCAAGATAGCTGACAGGGTGGGGATCACCCGCTCCGTCATCGTCAATGCCCTGCGCAAGTTCGAGAGCGCGGGGGTGATCGAGTCCCGGTCCTCGGGCATGAAGGGGACATATATCAAGGTGCTCAACGATGTGCTGTTCGACGAGATAGAGGAGCTGAAGCGCCAGAGCCAGCGAGGGCAGTAAGGCGCGCATGACAGGAAGATAAAAGACTACAAGCCAAAAGGATTTGGGAGGCCCGGGCGGCCGAAATGTAGGGAGAGATAAAGGGATTTATTGAAAATGGCAATAAGTCCCTTTTTATATGTTCCTGATGAACCCGGAATCCTGCT
>CAMTBF010000491.1 GCA_947068385.1 uncultured Lachnospiraceae bacterium | reverse complement strand
CAAATGGAATGTTATAATCAATACAAAAAGCGAGGGAACCAGAATGGATGTAAAAGAACAGATTACAAAAGCGGTGGACAGGATCACCAAGGACAAGCAGCTGCAGGAGCAGTTCCAGAAGGAGCCGGTGAAGGCCCTGGAGAGCATTTTGGGCATCGACCTGCCGGAGGAGGTCATAGACCAGGTGGTGAAGGGCGTAAAGGCGAAGCTGACCACCGACGAGCTTTCGGATTCGGTGGACGCGCTGAAGGGATTCTTAAAAAAATAGGTCATATAAAAGAGCGGGCAAAAGCTGTGCAGCAGAAAGCGGCATCATATGTGCGGTAAAACCACGAGCGCATATGATGCCGCTTCCTTAATGGCCGGCCCATGCCGCAATATGACAGAGCGGATCGGGATGCGGGATTTTCGGGAAAGGAGCGGAAGATGATGGAATGGATCGCGGACATGGACGGCTCCATACTGCTTTTTATCCAGGACGGGATCAGGAATCCTGCGCTGACCCCTGTATTCACCGCCATTACGGTGCTGGGGAACGGCGCGGTCATATGGATCCTCATGGCGATGGGCCTGCTGGTTCCAAGGAGGACCCGGAGGACGGCCCTGACATGCGCCGTGGCCCTGCTGGTGTCCCTTTTGGTCAACAATGCGGCACTGAAGAATATCGTGGGGAGGATCAGGCCCTATGATGCGATACCGGGCCTGATCCCGCTGATCGGAAGGCCATGGGACTATTCCTTTCCCTCCGGGCATACCGCAAGCTCCTTTGCGGCGGCATGGGTCCTGTACCGCAGGCTGCCGAAGCGCTTCGGGATTCCCGGGCTGGTGCTGGCAGGCCTGATAGGGATTTCCAGGCTGTACCTGGGCGTGCACTATCCTACGGATGTGCTTTTCGGCGCCGTCAGCGGGATCGGGTGCGGCTGTATCGCCTGTGTGCTGGTCCAGACATTGGCGCGCGCGATTGACAAGGATCGGTGCGTTGGGGTATGATGGGAGTAATATGGATGTGGCTGAGGACGAAAATTCAGCGGACTTACGGACAGAATGGAGGAAAAGCGTGGAGAACAGACAGTTGGACATGGACAGGATTTTGGCGCAGGTGGATGCGCTTTATGAGGAGAACCGGGGCGAGGAGGCGGAGCAGCTCATGCTGCAGTCTGCCAGGGAAGCCGTGAGCCTCGGGGATGATGGCGCCCGCCTGCAGCTGCTCAATGAGCTGCTGGGGTATTACCGGGAGACCAGCCAGAGGGAAAGGGTCTACCAGACTGCCGCCGAGGCCATAGGGCACGCGAAGGAAATGGGGCTGGAGGGCACGGTCCCCTATGCGACCACCCTGCTGAACATTGCCACCGCCTACCGCGCCTGCGGCAGGCTCCAGGAATCGAAGGAATATTACGCGCAGGTGCAGGAGATCTACGACAGCCAGCTGGAGCCGGACAGCATGCTGATGGCGGGCCTGAAGAACAATATCGCGCTGCTGTACCAGGAGACGGGGGACTATGCCACCGCAAAGGAAAAGCTGCTGGAGGCCCTGGCGATCGTATCGGGGAGGGGCGTGGCCTACGAGATGGCTGTCACCTATGCCAATCTGGCCAGCACCTGCATGCAGCTGAAGCAGAAGGAGGAGGCATGCGATTACGCCCACAGGTCCGTGGAGATATTCCAGCGGGAGAAGGTGGCGGACAGCCATTACGCCGCTGCCCTTGCCACGCTGGGGGCCTACAGCTATCACGAAAAGGATTTCAGGAAGGCATTGGAGTATTATGCCCGGGGCATGGAGGCCGTAGAGAGGAACCTGGGCAGGAACGAGTACTACCACAGGCTTCAGGAGCATGCGGCCGCCTGCGAGAGGGCATTGGCACAGGAGGGGCAGGGCACAGGCCTTGCGCTGGCTAGGCAGTATTATGAGAGCTGCGGCAGGCAGATGATTGAGGAACGCTTTCCCGCATATGCAGGGCGGATCGCCGTGGGGCTGGCAGGCAGGGGATCCGACTGCTTCGGCTATGACGACGCGGCCTCCAGGGACCATGACTGGGGCCCGGATTTCTGCATGTGGGTCACGGACGAGACCTATGAGGAGATCGGGGAAGAGCTGCAGAAGGCCTACGAGGGCCTGCCGGAGGAGTTCGGCGGGCATAAGCGCGCCTCCCGGGTAAACGGGCGCAACCGCCGCGGCGTGATCAGGATATCGGAATTCTTCGAAGGGCTGGTAGGGGCGTCAGGGTATGGGGAGATCGACTGGCGCAGCGTCAGCGACACGGGACTGTCGGCCGCGGTGAACGGAGAGGTGTTCCGTGACGACGAGGGAGTCTTCACGGCGTTCCGGGACAGGCTGAAGGAAGGGTACCCGGAGGACATCCGTTACCTGAAGCTGGCGGAGAGCGCGGCGAGATTCTCCCAGACGGCACAGTACAATTATCCCAGGATGCTGGGCAGGGGGGACATCCTGACCGCCCAGATGATGGTGTGGGACGGCCTGAAGGAGGCCATGAAGCTGCAGCATTATATTGAAGGAAAGTATCCGCCCCATGACAAATGGCTCTATCGGAGCCTGACGCAGCTGGAGCAGGGCAGGGAGATGGGAGACATGCTCCAGGATCTCTCCAGCAGGCTGGCCGGAAGCGGCGTCCTGAAGAACGCGCTGGACGAGGACACCATAGCCGACAAGATCGAGCGGATAGCCGCCTATTTCGCGGCGGAGATGTACCGGGCCGGCTTTATCAGCGACACGGACAGCTATCTGGACGCCCACAGCGAAGAGCTGGTATACAAGGCCTCCCTGGCGGTACAGGAGAAGGAGGCGCTGGTGGAGCGGATTGCCAGGCTGGAGTTCGAGGCCTTCGACAAGGTGAAGAACGAGGGCGGCAGGGCGAGCTGCCAGAACGACTGGGCCACCTTTTCGATCATGCGAAAGAGCCAGTACCTGACATGGAGCAAGCCCATGCTGATACAGTACCTCTATGACTTCCACAGGGAATATGCCAGGGGGCACAACCTGATCGAGGAGAAGTACGGCAGGATGATGGAGAGCACCGCCCCGGAGAGATACGAGGAGATCAAGTCCTATTTCCCGGAGCTGAGCCAGGACAAGAAGGATATCATCGAGCGGTATTCCAGTGTGCTCCTCAGAGCCCTGGAAAAAAGGGAGCAGACCC
>CAMTBF010000490.1 GCA_947068385.1 uncultured Lachnospiraceae bacterium | reverse complement strand
CGTACATCAACCGCCATGCCATGGAGCGCAGCGATGGCAAGGATATCCGAATCTACCAGATGCAGGACTGGTTCATGGAGAAATACGACCAGGCCATCCTGGGCATGGACCGCATCTACGGCCGCATACACACGCAGTATTTCATCCGCCGGGTGCAGGAACTGGGGCTGGGATTTTTGACAGAGCTGGCCTCGTATGGCTATCTCGCCTGGCTGCTGACGATAGGCAGGCAGAGCGCCGCACAGTTTGTCTTCTCCGTAGGCCTGGTGCGGACGTTTTCCGCCAATTTCTCGGAATTGATCGGGAAGGTGCAGGGGTTGAATGCCATCAATTCCTTTCTCTCCTATCTCCGAAAGCTCCTGGATCTCCCGGAGGCGAAGCGCAGAGAATGCAGGAATCCGGACAGGACGAGGGGAGCGGAGGTGGAACTCCGGCATGTGTCGTTTCGGTATCCCGGGGCGGAGACGGATATCCTGCATGACATCAACCTGACCATACATTCCAATGAGAAGCTGGCGCTCATCGGCTTAAACGGCGCGGGGAAGACCACGCTGGTGAAGCTCCTCTGCGGCTTTTATAAACCTGTGGAGGGAGCAATCTATATCAACGGCACAGAGCAGAGCGACTATGACCCGGAAGAATACAGGAGCCTCATTTCCGCGCTGTTCCAGGATTCCATGCTGTTCCCGCTGACCCTGGACGAGAACCTGACGGCCGCTCCGGCGGAGGAGGCGAATCGGGAGGAGCTGGGGCTTGCCCTGGAATGGTCCGGGTTCGGCGGGCGCTACGAGAGCCTGCCCAACAGGGGGAGGACGAGGGTGGTGCGGGAAGTGTACGGGGACGCCACGGATTTCTCCGGGGGCGAGAAGCAGAAGCTGCTATTCGCGAGGGCCCTCTACAGAAAAGCGCCGCTGCTGATCCTGGACGAGCCCACCGCCGCCCTGGACCCAATAGCGGAGCATGAGCTGTATCTGCGCTATGGCGAGGCGGCCCGGGGGCGCACTGTGGTCTTCATATCCCACCGGCTGTCCAGCACGCGGTTCTGCGACAGGATTGTGCTGCTGGAGGGAGCGGGGATTATCGAGGAGGGCACCCATGAGGAGCTGCTGAAAAAGGGCGGGCGCTATGCCGAGCTGTTTGAGATGCAGAGCAGGTTCTATAAGGAGAACGGAAAATGAAACGAAAGGATCTGGAAAATCTGTGGTTCCTCCTGAAAGCGGTGTACCGGCAGGAGAAGAAAACCTTTTACATAGGGATTGCCCACGCGGTTCTGGAGGCGGTCAACCCGTATATTCTGGTGCTGCTGATCGGCCTTATCACCGATGCGGCGCTGGCCGGCTCTGATATGAGAAGGGTCATGGGCATGATCCTTGCCGCCGTGGGCGGGAAGCTGATCCTGGGCGTGATAACCGCCAGGCTGGGGGAGAGCTTCCGGAAGAAGCTGGAGAATTATCCCAAGGAGTTCGGCAGTAGAGAGCTGAACCGGAAAGCGTTGACCATGGATTACGAATATCTGGAGGATGCGCACGCCCAGGACATCCGGTTTAGGGCGTTCCAGAATTCCTTTTACGGAGTGGGAGGATGGCTGATGGTGCAGCTGTGCGAGCTGCTGCAGATTCTCGTGACCATCGGCGCGGCCGCCGCCATAGTGTTCCCCATGTTCGGCATTGCCAAGAATGCGGGATACAGGTTTTGGGGCTCCGGGTGGAGCGCATTGCTGCTGGTGGCAGCGCTGGGAGGCCTGCTGTTCGTGAATTATAAGTTCAGTTTCAGGGACACGCAGAAGGCCACAAGGCATTTCCTGGATGCCTCCGCCATTTACAATAAGAAGCTTTTCTATCTGGACCTGCTGTCCGGGGTGGAGCCCCAGAAGGATATCCGCGTCATGGGGCTGGAAGGCATGCTGAACAGAGACATCGACGAGCTCTTTGCCGGAATCTGCGAGAGCGAGAAGAGCAGGAATGCGATATATGTGAGAAGGACCGTGCTGCAGAGAATCATCCTCAATCTGTGCAATCTGCTGATCTATGCATATGCCGGCATGCAGGCCTGGCTGGGAATCATCACCATCGGCAGCGTGGTCGCATATGCGTCCAGCATGGAGCTGTTCGCGGAGGCCGTGGCCAGGCTCGCCGTCACCATGGGACACTTGAAGACGGCGGCCCTGTACGCCGCGGATTACAGGGAATTCACAGGGCTGGGCAGGAGGAAATACGAGGGGACGATTCCTGTGGAGAAACGGCAGGACGACAGGTTCTCCGTGGCGTTTGAGAATGTCTCCTTCCGGTATCCCGGCTCCGACGAATATGTGATCAGGAACCTCAACCTGAAGCTGGAGATCGGAGAAAAGCTGGCCATCGTCGGCAGGAACGGCTCCGGCAAGACCACCTTTGTAAAGCTCCTCTGCCGCCTGTACGATGTGACGGAGGGCTGCATTAAGGTGAACGGCATCGACATCCGGAAATACGATTACAGAGAGTACTGCAATCTGTTCTCGGTGGTGTTTCAGGATTTCCAGATGTTCGCCTTTCCCGTGGGCGAGAATATAGCGGCCGGGGCGGAGATGGACGAGGAGAGGGTGGCGGTCGCCATGGAGAGGGCCGGCCTGGGAGCCAGGCTGTCCGATCTCCTGGGAGGGCTGGGCACATGCGTCGGAAAGGATTATGACGAGAGTGGAGTCGCCTTCTCCGGCGGGGAGCGGCAGAAGCTGGCGATCGCCCGGGCGATCTACAAGGACGCGCCCTTTGTCATAATGGACGAACCCACGGCGGCGCTGGACCCGAAGGCGGAGACGGAGGTGTTCGAGGGCTTTGACGGGATGGTGGGCCACAAGACGGCCATCTACATCTCGCACCGCCTGGCCTCCTGCCGGTTCTGCGAGGACATTCTGGTATTTGACAGGGGAAATGTCGTACAGCACGGAACCCATGAGGAGCTGGAAAAGCAGGACGGGCTGTACAGGGAGCTCTGGAACGCGCAGGCACAGTATTACGCGTGATGGGCGGCGCTGCCGTTTATTCAAGTCAAGCGATTTAATGCTTGCATACTTACGGAACATATGTTATACTATCCTTATTCTGTACAGGATATTTTGTCTTATGTTCTAAAGCCATCAGCGATTTTCCTGCAGTTCATGTTCCTTTTTATTCCATTGTGCAA
>CAMTBF010000489.1 GCA_947068385.1 uncultured Lachnospiraceae bacterium | reverse complement strand
TCCTGCGAATAATGTCCCGCACTTCTTCGGGCTCAAGCACCTCTACTTTTGCTCCCTGTCGATCGACTCCACGCCGATATTGAATCTCTCCTGCCATACAAACTGATTTTTGCCCATGTTGGCCTCCTTCGTTATGATATCTATTTACTTCGTATTGAGCAGCGCCCTGTTCACCGGCTGGAAATACCGGTTCAGATAAGCGCCTATCATGATGATGTACATGCAGAAATACATCCAGAGCAGCACGATGATGATAATGGAAAGGCTGCCGTAGATTCCATAGCTATTGCCATAGGTCACATAGTAGGAAAAAGCCCAGGAGAACACGCTCCATACCACCGCGGAGAAGACCGCGCCCGGTATCTGCTCCCGAAAATCCAGCTTCTTGTCCGGCACATAGGCATACACCGCCGCGAACAGCACCGACAGCACCGCCCACACCAGAAGGAACCGGAAGTTCATGGCAAAGGAGACGATCTGCTGGAGCTGGGGGATGCGGTGCAGGGTCAATGTCACCAGCTGGTCGCCGAACACCATGAGGAACAGGGACAATATGACCACGATCAGCATCACCACCGTATAAAAGGACGCTATCACCCGCACCACGAAATAATTCCGCTTCTCCTCCACGCCGTTGATGGCGTTCAGCCCCCGCATCAATGCCATGACCCCCTTGGACGCCGACCATATGGTGGCGATCAGGGCGATGGACAGCACCCCGGCCGACTTGTCATAGATATCCGATATCAGGCTCTCCGCCAGCCCGTCCACCTGATCCGGCGTCAGATCCGTCACCGCCTCCACCAGATCCTCCTCCGTCAGAGGGGTGTAGGGGATGATCGTGCATATCATGATCAGCATAGGCACCACGGACAGGAAGAAGAAAAAGGCCGTGCTGGCGGCAAACGTGCTGATATTCTGCTTTTTCATCTTATTTGAGAAATCCACCAGAATCACAATAAGGTTACGGACCATCCCACACTCCTACTCGTTCTCATATATATTCCGAATCGTGCATCTGTCATAAAAATAGAGAAGAATCTCCTCCGCGGAATATCCGCTTTCCGCCATCCTCCTGGCCCCATTCTGGCTCATCCCCACGCCATGGCCGAAGCCGCCGCCCGTCAACGTATATCCTACCACATTTTGGCCCTCTTTGCTAGTCATTATGATAAAATATGCGCTGGGGAGCAGGCTCATGCCCGCCATCTCGCTGCCGTCCTGCAGAATCACCGCGGCCGCGCCGTCATTCAGCACATACCGGATGTAGTTTTCGGAAATGACCTTCACCTTCTGGCCGCCGGCCTCTATCACAAGCTCGTCGGCCACGCCGCCGCTGCCACGCTTCTCTATGTATATGTCCGTGATGTCGCCCAGGCTGTCGATGGCCTGGCTCACGTACTCCCCGTCCTTCCAGGTCAGGACAAGCCTGCTGTTGGCCGCGTACCTCTGCTGCAGCCGCTGTAGCATGCCATCCTTATCCAGCGCCTCCACCTGGCAGCTCCACCGGTACCACCCTTCCGCCACCTCGAAGTCATCCTCGTTCTTCTGGGATATGAACGCCGCAAAGGTCTCCTCGTCCCGCATCCTCTCCCCAAAGTCCTCCTCCCCCACGGGGCTTCCGCTTGCCATGGCCGAGACTGCCACCGTCATGGCCCTGCGGTTCAGGGGCCTGGCCTTCAGATAGGTCAGCGTAGGCGCGGCCTCCGTCTTCCACACATTGGCATCGCTGCCCGTGCCGCAGGAGGTGGAATAGTAAAATGTCTCCGCCAGGCCGCCCCCTTCCGTGAACAGAAGCTCCCCATAGGTCTCCTTCACGGCCGTGGTGGAGCCCTCCTGCTCCAGCACATTGTTGTACACCTGGTAGGAGGTGCTGTCGTCCACATGGGCCCCGTACTGGGGATAGCCCGCATGCTCCATCCGGCCGTAGGCATACGTCCTAGCACAGATGGCCTGGGCGTTCAGCGCCTCCGGCGGGTAGTCCGCAGGCATCTCACTGGGCACCACGCCGTAGAGGTACTCCTCCAGCAGCACCTGGTTGATGGCCACGATCCCCTCCTCTGTCCGCAGCAGCTCCAGCTCCCCTTTATAGGAGGGCACGCCCTGGACGCGGTTACAGTTCCTCATGACGACCTTCCCGGTCAGCACGTCCGGGACGATTCGGACGCGGTCCGCCGTAAAATAGCTGCTGCCGCCATCGAAGGTCAGCTCCTCCCAGGCCTGGTGCTTCTCGCTCTGCCTCCCGTCATGAGGCCCATAGACCACCGTGTAGTCCGTGTCGCAGGTCATCACCACCTGGTCGTGGAAGATCCCCCCGTAATCCGAAGTCTTCAGCAGCACGCGGATGTATTCCATAGCCGCCTCCTTCGCCATGAGGATGCCGCAGACCTCACCCTCCTCTATGCAGAAATCCGTAAAATCATATCCGAAGCACAAATCGGCCGCAGTGCACATCTCCAGGGTATCGTACAGGCGGTAGCCCTTATAATCCGCCGCCAGGGGCAGCCAGCCGTAGCCCTCCACCTCGATTTCATTGTCCTTCGCCCGAAGTATCCTGCCGTTGATCTTCTCCGTCATGGCAGTGACGGAGGTGACAGAGCCGTCCGTCACCGTCATGTCCGCCACCTGCTCGCGCAGGGACGGATCCGGCCAGGGCTGTTCGCCGCCCTCCGGCTCCCCCCAGGGATACCGCTCCCGGGCACCCTCCCGGAACACCGTCAGCCCCTCTTCGTCCGCCTCCATGATCCATACATTGGCGAAGGTCTCCACCACGGGCACATGGGGCTCCGGGGTCGGCGCCGGCGGCTCCTCCCCTCTATGTATCAGCGCCAGAATCAGCCTGCCCAGCAGCAGTAGCGCCAGGAGAATCAGTCCCAGCAGACAGATAAATGCCTTCAGCTGCATCCGCTGGGACCTGTCCAGCGAAGCTCCTCTGGACCATTTCCTTCCCTTCTTATTCCAATTACCCTTCCAATTATCCAAGCATCCCTCTCCCGTCCCCGGACTTCCTCCGGAGCATAATGCGCTCAAAAGAGCAGCCCCGGAAGGACTGCCCTCTTCTTCTGTATCAAAGGCCCAAAATGCCGCCCCCTGCTCTCTGACTCCTAGCAATGCTAGGTGGGTAACCGCAACCTACGCTACTTTAAACGGGATTCCTACATTGCCAAGTGGCTGTCAAGCCCT
>CAMTBF010000488.1 GCA_947068385.1 uncultured Lachnospiraceae bacterium | reverse complement strand
CAGTTGTCAATTTTCAAGTGGCATCTCATTCATTGAGATTCCGAGAAGTTATATTCTGGTCTTTATCCTGATTCAGAACATTTCCCGGAAACTGGTTATGGGGAAACGTTCCCATTGACTGAGGATTCGGAAAGCCGGGCTCGTCGGCTACAGGCAGAACTGAATCGCATACAGCAATCCCAGCATGGATACGCCGCACTGGCTCTCATTGGCCTTCAACATCTCCAGCACCCTTTCTTTTGGAAGCCACTGCTTCGCGCTTACCTCATTTTCGTCCATGTCGGCCGTCTCCGCTTCCACTCTAGCCGCGAACAGATGCACTTTCTGATCCGACATCCCGTTGTTGGGATTGTAGCAGCAAAGATAGGTCAAGTCTCTCAAAGTACAGCCTGTTTCTTCCAGGCATTCCCTCCTTGCCGCCTGCTGCGGCGTTTCGTTCCCCTCTATCCTGCCTGCGGGAATCTCCCATTCCAGCCTTGAGGTTATGTATCTCCTGGACCGTATCATCAGAATCTCATCCTTTTCGTTGACGATGACGACGCTTATGGATTCATGGGGATAGTGCAGTTTATGGTAGGATTCCAGCACGCTTCCATCCGGCATTTTCACCCTGTCAGAGTACAGCTCCACCCAGTCGCTTTTGTATATTGTTTTCCGTCCAAGCTTTAACGGTATGATGTCATCTTCCATAATAATCCTCTCCCCGGGAATATTCGTTCTTTTGCCTCAGCAAATATAGGTACTCGTTTATCTCGGTGTAGATTCCTGCCAGGGGGCCGTTCTCCTGCTGCATCCGGTGACGGTTGGCCGCCAGATTTTCCTCCAGGGCGGCCAAAAGCTTCGAAAGGTACTGCATGCCGTACTGGGCCGTCAGGGCCGCGGATTTCTGCAGACCTTTCAGCGTGCTGTCATGGACGGTGGAAAAGCCGCTCTGGCATAGGTCCGCCATCAGGGAGCGGATCTCATCGGCCATGTCCTCCATGACCAGGAATTTCGATTTGTGGTCCGGGCATAAGGCAGATGTGGCGCTTTCTTTGCTTTTTTCGGTTCCGGCGGCCGTCTGTCCTTCCGCATCCTGGCTGCTTCCGGGCGGCCTGCCTACGTCTGCATCCTGGCTGTCTCCTGGCGGCCTACCCGCGCCTGCATCCTGGCCGTCTCCGGGCGGCCTACCTCCATCGGGAGCCTCAATCTCCGGTAAATCCACCGGATACATCCGCAGCCTCCCGGCCCGCAGATAGACCTTCCCCAGGAAGCAGGGCGGCTTCTTCCCGGAAATCCGCTCCAGGTATCGAATCGTACCCGCCTCCTCCCGGGAATAGGACACCTCCACCAGGAGCTCCCGGCCCGTCGCGTCATAAAGGGGCAGGGTCAGCTGCTGCTCTGTCTGGGAGAATTCCGCCTTGGCGCAAGCTTTTGGCTGGACGAACACGAGCTCCACGCCCTTTCCCCCGGCATCCTCCTGTCCCACATCCCCCTGTCTGTCCGAGTCCTCCGGCCCTTCCGGGCCTCCCTGCTCCGCCAGCCAGCCCCTCTGCTGCTTCCCAATCTGCTCCTGAAACAGCGCTGCGAAATCACCATAATACCATTTTTCTATATCGGATATCCGAAGCCCTGCCTCCCCTGTGACCTCCCCTTTTGTCTCCTGGCTGGAGGACAGGCGGTTCCGGCTGTCGCATTTGGCCCCGGTCAGATGTATCCTTACCTTCAGGAGATTCTCAAAGGAGAGGTTCAGGCCCCAGGGGGCGCCTGCCTGCTGGCTCTTCCAGGCCCCCTTCTTTTGGGAGGCGTCATAGAACACGGGCCTTGCGTTGGTATAGGTGTACCACTGTTTCGTCTTCTCCTCCAGGAAATAGACTGTCTCCCCTTCGTATCCCGTCTGGCTCCGGAAATGCTCCATGGCTATCCCAATCAGGTCAAGGTCCCCCACCGGGAGATACCCGGCCCTGAACTCCCCTGCCAGCTTTCCCACGGCCTCCTGTCCTGTTTTCTGTGCCGCTCTCTGTTCTCTCTCCTGGCTGTCCTTTTCTCCTGCCTCCGGGCTGTCCTTTTCTCCTGCCTCCTGACTGAACTCCTCTCCTGCCGCCTGCCGCAGCAGCTGAGCTCGCCGGTAGAGCCTTGTCATCTGCTCCATCAGGTCTTCCGTGCGGAAAGCCGCCTTTCTGGCAAAGTATCTGCCGTAGGAGTCCGCCAGCGCCCTAAAATACCCCTCGAACCTGGAGAGCCTGGCGTTGTGGCTGATGACGGCAAGCCGCTCCAGGTAGTCCGGCGCGTCGGGGGACACCCGGGACAGCCCGGTGCCCAAAAGCTCCTCCAGGATGCGCTCCATCTGCCCCGCCACGTCCCTCACTTCCTCCAGGTCGTATGCCGGCGCGTCCGCAGCCTCTGCCCGGAGGGCCTCCCTGGTCAATGTGCCTGTCTCCAGCTGGCACCAGAGGATGGCGGCGGCCTTGTGCCTGCACAGTTCCTTTTTATGGCAGGTGCAGGTGGAATATTCCAGAGGGGACAGGAGCTTTACCGTCATCCCCTGTTCCGGCAGGTGGACGGTGACCACCGAGGACTCCTGTATCGCCGGGCGGATGCCGCCTGCGGCCTGGTTGGCAAAGGCCTGGAAATAGCGGCTGCCCAGGGCTTTCTGGAGCTTTTCGAAAGGGTAGGCGTTTATCTCCTTCCATACCCCGCTTTGCTGATTCTCCAGACTCTCCTCTGTGTCATTGTCTGGGGTTTGGGCGGGGGAGCGCTCGCCCACGGTGTCTCCTTCCGCATCCGTGCCCGCTAAGCTGTTCCCGGTCTCCGCTTCCGCTGTGGGTAAATCCTCCGCTTCCTGTGCCGATGTATCCGCAGCGTCCTTAAGGCAGGCCTCCCGTAAAGCCAGAATCGCCTGCACCACATGGCGGCAGATGCTCCTGGAGGGGCAGGTGCATCTGCTCTCCCCAAGGGGAAAGCGCACCGTCACAGTCTCCGCTCCCACTTTTACCACAGCCTCGTCTCCCAGCGCGCCGATTTCAGCCGCAGTCTCTTCCTTATCTTTGTAAGCCCGTTTGACGATTCCCTTGTTGCTGATGCCGATTAGATAGTCGTCATCTATCCCGGCAAGTCTTTCTCTCCACTCATCCATAGGAAACTCCTCTTCTACCAATATCTTCCTGGTCCCGGCATTTTCCATCAGCTCTTCTACAGGGGAATCAAT
>CAMTBF010000487.1 GCA_947068385.1 uncultured Lachnospiraceae bacterium | reverse complement strand
ACGACAATCCGGGCGCGAAAAGTCAAGGCATGAAACAGGTCATGGCTAATTAGAGTATAACCTGGGAGGGACGGAAAGTCAAGCCTTTTTTTCAAAATACCGCAAAATATCCAAAGGCTCTTCCGCCGTCAGGAAGCCGGGCAGGCTTTCGCGCTTATGGGGGAGCTCATTGGTGTACCATTTGGCCTGGATAGCCTCCATTCCCGCGGCCTTGGCACCCGCGAGCCCTCCCGGTAGGCATCGAAGCGCTCTCTTTCCAGGCCTAAATCGGCGCACATTTCGCTTTTGGTATATTTTTTATGGCCCCATTCGGTGATCAGGGTTTCAAACAGATCGAAGATGACTGCTTTGCGTTCCATGGATGTCCCCTCTTTCTCTATCTGCTTTCCATCGCTTTTCCTATGCTATGGGGCGTTCTTTATTCTGCTTTCCTCTTCACGGCGCAGTAGGCATAGCAGGAAAGGCTGCTGTAGTATTCGAACTCGACGCTCACGGGAGAGATTGGTCCATACCCATGTTTCTCAGCCTGCTCATGGATGGGCCCGTACAGCTCGAACACTTCGCACTGCTCCTTGCCAAGCAGCTTCCTGGGAACCTCTGCGCTGTCATAGTGGACGCGGATGTACAGGGAGGCGGGCGTCCGGTATAGGTTGTACCGTTCATCCTGCTGCGCCGTGGCGACCTGCTGCATGAACATGATTCCCCGGGGCGCATTGCCGCCCGGCCAATAATCCAGGCTGATGCAGCCGCTCCAGTCCGGGGTCAGCAGCTCCCGCTTCTCCACAGGCACCAGGGCCTGATACGCCGCCAGCAGCCCCGGGATATCCGGCTCCTCCGTGGGGTTGGGGGCATGCCCCAGCGTGCCGCACCAGATGGCCTCCTCCCGTTCCACGATGTCGAAGCGGACGCCTTTGTCATGGATCGTGTCTACCAAGGTCTCGCCGGGGAATAGGAAAATCTGTTCTCTGTCCATTGCTTGTCCTCCTTGCATCATTATGCTTTATGATTCCATCATAGCGTATCTGGCCGTATTGTCAATGCAGCTTGTCGGTTTTTGTCAAAAATCCTCCGAAGCCAGGCTTTTTATGGACGGGCTTGCCTGACAGCCTTTATATCCCTGCGGTACATGAATGAGAGAGAAGCCGCCGGGGCGGCTGGGAAAGGGGACATACAGGCTGATATGAGAGCGGCGTGGGAGGCGGGCCCTCATAGGCGGATGCCCGTATGTCCCCGTGTTCCGAAAGGGCTGGGACGATGGGTTCTGCCGGATTCTTACAGACGAATGTCTACATGCTTTTGCATGGCAGCTTCTTTTGTGGCTGCGGGGGCATCACTGACTTTTGGAGCCTCGCCTTCTGCTTTGTCCGTCTGATTTGCCCTGTCGCTCCTGGCGGTATCATCCACCTTGCCGCCTCCGTGGGTCGTTTCGCTGGTTCCGTCCTTATCGTCGGCTTTGCCTGTCCTGTCCGCTTCCCGGGTATCTGCCCCGGATGCATCCGATTCGGAGGTCTCCGCCCTGGCGGCTTCTGCCATCGTCCGGCTGGCCTGTGCCAGGCTTTTCGTCTGGGAGGCTTCGGCGGCCTGGGCTTTCTGCTCCGCCTCCGCAAGCTGGGCTTCCTTGGCCGAGGTGTCCTGGCCTGCGTCCTGCTTGATCTCAGTCTTGAGGACGCCTGCGCGGCCCTCCATCCGTGCGGCTACGTTTCCCTGCACCTTTGCCTGCTTGAGGGAGGAATCGGCGGAAAGCATTGCCTTCATGCCCGTGGAGGGGATTCCTGCGCCCTGCCCCGGGGCCTGCTCTTCCCTGGCTTTTTGCCTGGCTTCCTGCTCCGCGGCGCGCTGGGCCTGTTCCTCTTTGCGCTTCTCCATCTGGTGCTGCCTAAGCTGCTGGTTCAGGTTTGCGATTTCCTGCTGGATTTCCTGGCGCTTCTTTGTCTTTTCTTCCGGCGTCAGGCTCTTGTCGGCACCCAGTTCCTGGAGCTGCTTTTGGGCGTTCCGGATTTGGTTTTGTATGCTCTTGCTGACAGAGTCATTCTGTAGGCCATTGCCGCCCCCTGTCTGCGGGGCTCCCGCCGCTGCGCTTACACTGTTCACTGACATCATGGTCGTTGTCTCCTTTCGCTTTTTGGGCTGTTTCTTTTGTTGCACAAGAATAGTTTCGGAAAAGATTGCCCATATTTCAACCGAAATGCAGTGAAGCGCATTTTTTCTGTTGTGAAGTGACAGGGAATCTACGCCCCCACCAGAGGGCTGTGCAGAATCCGGAACTTCCGCTCCTGTTCCCAGAACGCGCAAAGCTCCCTGAAATATCGGTCCGGCTCCGAGAGCCACCCGGCCAATCTGTCCAGCTCTCGCAGCTCCTCTTCCGTCAGCCTGTCCAGCCTGTCGTCCAGCCAGGACGGCAGAAAGGTGTATGTCAGCTCCTGGTTCATCAGCGCGTGGAAATCGTAGATCAGATAGCGGATCAAGGCCGGGAGGGAGCGGGTTCCCGCCCTGTCCGCATAAAGAAACTGCTTTCCGTCTGTTTCTCCCCGTCTTACAGAAAGATAGGAATCCGCCACCCAGTCGAAACAGTCCGATGGTATATCATACTGGGACAGGGGCATCCCTCCCTCCTCATAGAAGCCATCCGCGTCAAAAGTGATCCAGCGGCCCTCCTCCTGGCTATAGTACTGATTGATCCAGTGGTCCATGCTGACCCCTTCCCGAAAATAAGGAGCGAATCCGGCGCGGCACCTGGCCGGGATTCCTTTGGCCTTCAAAATGGCGCTCATGAGCACGGACACATAGCGGCATGTCACTACGATTTTGTCTTCCACCCTTCTGTCCCTTACAAAACCGCGCCCGTCCATGCGGAACAGCTCCGCCGTCATGGCAGGCGCGGTCAGAAGCACATCGTCCTCGCACCGCATCCGGTACCATGGATATCGGTTCATATCGCCGTACAGCAGGCCGGCATTGGCATTCGTGTTCCCTTCCATCAGGGTCACCCTGTGTATCACCTGGCTGCAGATCAACCTGCCCAGCGTGGGGATATCGTCCGGCAGAGAGCGGAAATAGTCCCCGTAGGCTCCCGCGTAAGTGTAAGTCCCCGTCTTCCTGTAATGCTCCAAGATAGCAGCTTCCATTTACAGCATCCTCCTTACCCAAAAATCCATCAAAGCCTGCAACATAAATCTGATCTATATTC
>CAMTBF010000486.1 GCA_947068385.1 uncultured Lachnospiraceae bacterium | reverse complement strand
ACATGACCCAGATGAACCTGGCGGACGCCATGGAGGTCAGCTATCAGGCCGTCTCGAATTGGGAGCGGGGCAGCTCCTGCCCGGACATCGGCAAGCTGGAGCAGCTCTGCCAGATCCTGGAAATCGGCGTGGATGAGCTCCTGGGCACGGACAGCGCTTCCAGGACGCTGAGCCGGATCATAGAAAAGGAAGAGCCCTCCAAGGCGGACGCGGAGCCCGTCACCATAGAGGAAATCCAAGAGGTGGCCCCGCTCCTGCCCCCCGCCGACATGGCCCGGCTGGTGGACGACAGCCTGGACAATCAGGAGGACGGGGAGAAGCTCGATCTGAAGGCAATCGCGGGGCTGGCCCCCTTTCTGGACGAGAAGTATCTGGATGCCCTCATCAAAAGGGCCCAGGTGCACAGCCTGAAGGACCTGGCCGGGCTGGCCCCTTTCCTCAGCAGCGAGACCCTGGACGTTCTGGTGGCAGAGGCCGACATAAAGGGGGACATATCCGGCATCATCAGCCTGGCCCCCTTCCTTGGCAGCGAGACCCTGGACGCTCTGGTGGATAAAGCGGAGGAAAAAGGGGACATTGGCGAAATCTTCGGCCTGGCTCCCTTTTTAAGCAGCGGCACCCTGGACAGGCTCGTCCAGAAAATGCTGCCTCTGGACGATTGGGAGGGCATCAGGGGACTGGCCCCCTTCCTTGGCAGCGATGCCCTGGGCGCTCTGATAGAAAACGCGGATCCCCGGCAGGATATGTCCCACATCGTTGCCCTGGCGCCGTTCCTGGGAGAAGAGGCTCTGGCCAGATTCCTGGAAAAGCTGCCTGACGATGCCCATGTGGACATTTCCGGGCTCTATCCCTTCCTGCCTCAGAAGACCCTGCAGAAGATGGCCGAAAGCCTTATGCGGGGCGGCGATCTCCACGCCCTGAAGTCCATCGCGCCGTTCCTTTGAGGACATCTGTAAGCCCTGTTCCGGAGGCGGCGTCTATCCGGGAGCGGTCGCCTACCTCACCTGATGGCTGCAGTACCGGCAAGCCCCCAGCGCCGCCCCTGCCAGGGTCACGGACAGCGCGATAATGGTCATGAACAGCCTGTCCCTGTCCGGTGCCTCCAGGAACATGCCCGGGTAGGAAAAGGGAAAGCTGTAGCAGAAATAGTGCAGCAGGATATTGACGAATCCCCTGGGCAGCCCGTCCAGCACCAGCCTCAGGAACGCAAAGGGGCCTATGTAAAGGAGGAGGGAGCGCACCAGCGAGGAAAAGGAATGCCTGCAGCAGGCGGAGACCGCGCAGGTCAGCGCCGCCACCATCAGCGAGGAAAGCCAGCCGCCCAGGCACAGCGCTGCCAGCGCCTCTCCCATGGGCACATGGCCCCTCTCGAAAAATACGGGCAATCCGGCGATCCAGCTGCTGGCCCCAAGGCTCTCCGCCCCGTAGCACGCCACATGCTCCAGGAAGACGCTGCCGCAGGGCAGCAGGAAGCACACCGATGCCAGGGCACAGGCCACGCCCATGCGCCGTGCCCAGAGGGCGAGGCGGCCCTTTGCCGTGGGCAGTATGATATCCGCCGTGCGGCAGGCGTAGTCCTCGGAGAACATGGGGCTCAGCAGCACGATGATGCTGATATGGGCCAGCTCATAGGCAAGCAGGAATCTATCCCAGTAATCCCTCGCCCCTGTATATCCGAATATGTACTCCCCGCTCAGATAGGCGCTCTCCGTCCAGCCCTCCGCCAGCACATAGGTGGCGCGCCCGTCCTCCCCCTGGATCTGCCGGCCGAACCGTTCCGCCACGAAACGGTTGCAGTAATTGTCGTTCCCCCCCGTCTTTGCAGCGGCCTCCAGGCCCTCCATGCTGGTATTGCGCTGGGCACAGTTCACAGGAGGGCCATATTTTTCCCAGATTGCCCTGACGGTGTCCTCTGTCAGGGGGCCTGCGAATTCGGCGGCGATCTCCTTATCCCTGGCGATGGCCCGGGCCCCGTAATATATCCTTCCCTCATCGATCAGTCCCTCTCCCCACACCGTAATGCCCATGGCCATGTACAGCAACAGCAGCAGGCCCGCCAGCATGGCGGCCACTCCCACTTTCCTGGACAATATCCGGTATATTTCTGTCCTAAACATCCCTGTCCTCCTTCCCGGCTCCCCAGGCTCTCCCGTCCTGCACTATTCCATACTCTGCCGTTCCTCCCCAGGGCCGGGCCAGCCTACGCTTTTCCATGCTCTGCCCCAGTTCCTTCCCCTGGCCAGGGCCAGCACGCTTTTTCCCATGCCCTGCCCCCCAGCCGCCGTCCCCCTCACTGCTCCCGGAAGTGATACAGATACACATCCTCCAGATCCGGATCCGCGGGCCGGGCGCCCTCCATGGGGCAGGTGTCGGAGACGATGCGCAGCCTCACGCCTTTCTGGGTGTTGCGCAGGCTGCTGACGTTGAAGTAGGCCTGATATCGCTCCGTCTCCTCCGGGCCTACCACGCATTCCCACACCCTGCCCCTGGCCCGCTCCAGCATCCGCCCGATGTCCCCCATGGCCAGCAGCTCTCCCCCCTTCATCAGGAGAATCTCGTCCGCTATGTACTCCACGTCCGACACGATGTGGGTGGACAGGATGATGATGCGCTCCTTCGACAGGGAACCGACGATATTTCGGAAACGGATGCGCTCCTTTGGATCCAGCCCCGCCGTGGGCTCATCCAGGACCAGAATCTCCGGGTCGTTCAAAAGGGCCTGGGCGATTCCCAGCCGCCGGATCATCCCCCCGGAGAAGGTCTTGATCTTCTTCCCCCGGATCGCGGAAAGCTCCACCATCTCCAGCAGCTCCTCCACCTTCCGCTCCGCCTCATTTTTCGGGATGGCCTTCAGCGCCGCCAGGTACAGCAAAAACCGCCTGGCGGTGAACTCCGGATAATACCCGAAATCCTGGGGCAGATAGCCCAGGACCCTTCTGTAGTCCGCCCCCAGCTTCCCGATGGCGCTGCCCCCGTAGCGCACGGTGCCCTCCGTGGCCTCCAGGATGCCGCAGATCATCCGCAACAGGGTGGTCTTGCCGGAGCCGTTGGCCCCCAGAAGCCCGTATATCCCGCGGTTCATGGTGCACGAAATTCCGTTTACAGCCACCTTGCTCCCATATTTTTTCGTCACACCCTCCAGGGTCAGTTCCAGCATATCGTCTCACCTCTTCTGATTTTCCCGTACATCAC
>CAMTBF010000485.1 GCA_947068385.1 uncultured Lachnospiraceae bacterium | reverse complement strand
CCAGAAAGTGGACGAGTTCGGCCTGGACACGATCAAAGAGACGTTCTTCTCCATGACCCCGTCGTCGATTTCCGCAAGCCCCTTCGTATAACCCAGCTCCTTGGCCTTTTGCAGGACCTTTTCGCGGACGCTCGCAGATACATTTGTATAGTTGTTGAACACCTTCCAGACAGTCACCCGCGATATCCCAAGCGCGTCTGCGATATCCTGCATCGTTACTTTGTTCATAGATTTCTTCTCTCTTGCCATACCGCGATATCTTTACCCTCATTTTAACATATTTAACTTTTTTCCGCAATGATTTTAAAAATATTAACGTGTCTTTATAGACGATTTTATGCAAAAATGCGGCCCCACGGCAAAGATGCCCGAGTCGGCCGCATTTCTATGTTCCGCATTGTCCTGCCTCCGCCCTTCCGGGCCCGTTACCTTATCTTAGGCAGAACACTCTTGCAAGCGGCGCCTCCCCGCTCATCCTCTGTTCAAGTGTCACATAGCAGCCGTCCGCCTGCCTCTCCACGGACACTACCCTCTCGTCCCCCATGGCCGTGACCTCCCGGAATTCTCCGGTATAGGGGATCCAGACCCTGTCCTCCACGGGGGTATCCCCGCTCTCGAAGCCCTGGATGGCGTAGACGGTGCCGCCCTTCTGGGTGAAGCCGATGCCGTCCTTCTTGTAGGGCGCGCATACCCGGGTGCCGTATATGGCCTCGCCGTACCGGCCCAGCCACTCTCCCATGCCCTTCAGGGTCCTCACCGCGCCTGCCGGCAGCCGTCCGTCCGGCTGGGGCCCCACGTTGATGGCCAGGTTCCCGCCCTTCACCACGATGTCGATCAGGAGGTTGACCACCTCCCTGGGGGATTTGTAATCATCCTCGTACCGGAAGGAGAAGCTGGTGCCCAGAGTGATGCAGCTCTCCCAGGGGATGGACAGGGGCTCATCCGGCACGCACTGCTCCGGCGTCACATAGTTCTCGTAAGGCCCGCCGATCGTCCTGTCCGCGCAGAGCATCCCCGGCTGGATCTTGCGGATCTCCTCAATCACCTCTCCCAGGCGGATGTCCTGGCCGTTCCCGGCGTGCACCCAGCCCGCGTCGAACCACATGGCGTCCAGCCTGCCGTAGTTCGTCCCCAGCTCCCTGATCTGGTTCTGGGTGAAGGTCACGAAGCGCTCCCACTCCTCAGGATCCTCCTTGGGATCGTAGGAGGGGCCCCTGTACTTGAACTTGCCCCTGGGGGTATCGTCCTTCCAGTAGCTGTCCACATGCCAGTCCGCCTTGGAGAAATAGGCGGAGACGCCGATCCCCCGCTTGCGGAAGGATTCGAATAAGTGGGCGCAGATGTCCGCGTACTTGTGGGTGTGGAAAGGACAGTCCGGTGCCGTTATCTTGTAATCGGAATACTGTGTATCCCACATGCAGAAGCCGTCATGGTGCTTGGTGGTGAAGAGGACGTAGCGCATGCCCGCCTCCTTGGCCAGGTCGGCCCATTTCTCCGGCTCGAAGCGCAGGGGATTGAAGGTCCTGTTCAGGCCGAAATACTCCTTCTTGAACTCCTCCCCCGTCACCTCCCAGTCGATGCCGTTCCTGGACCAGTCCGCGTCCCCATCGCTCAGCGCCCAGGACTCCACCACGCCCAACTGGGAATAGGGGCCCCAGTGCATCATCAGGCCCAGCTTCTGGTCAAGGAACCACTCCAGCTTCTTCAGCACCTTGGGATCCGTAGGCCATACGTAAGCCTCCTCCGTGCTGTAATTGTGGACGCCGTCCACTACCATCTCCTCCGCGGCCTGCCCTTCCTCCAGGGCCTCCCCGTTCTGTAGCACTTCTTCCATTTCTGCCATACCTCCAGTAGACCGGTGCCAGGGGGCCGCCGGGCCGCCGTGAAAGCGGCAGGGCCGACCGCAGCCCCTGACCCGGCATTCCCCGGCGGGCCAGCAAAGCATATGCTGGCATGTCCGGTTCATAGTCTCATGTCATTCAGATTCAGATCAGCGGATATTTCTTCATCCAGCCCAGCAGCTCGTCCACCGTGGTGAAGGCCAGGCCAGTCACCGTGTCCGCGCAGCCGTAATAGATTGCAATGCGCCCGGTCTCCGCGTCCGCCAGCGCCGCGCAGGGGAATACCACGTTGGGCACGTCACCGTTCTGCTCGTAGAGCTCCTCCGGCGCCAGCAGATAGTACCTGGAGCGCTGCTTCACCTTCCAGGGCTCCTCCAGGTCAAGCAATGCGCAGCCCATGCGGTACACATAGCCGCTGCAGGTGCGCAGCACGCCGTGGTAAATCAGGAGCCACCCCTCGTCCGTCTCGATGGGGCAGGGGCCGGGACCGATCTTCATGGACTGCCATGCGGAGAAGTCCCCGCTGTAGGTGCCCATGACGAAGCGGTGGTGCCCCCAGTACTCCAGGTCAGGGCTCTGGCTTAAGAAGATGTCGCCGAAGGGCGTATGTCCCGTGTCGCTGGGCCTGGACAGCATCATGTAGCGTCCGTTTATCTTCCTGGGGAAGAGCACGCCGTTCCTGTTGTACGGCAGGAAGGCATTCTCCATCTGATAGAACGTCTTGAAGTCAAAGGTGTAGCCAACGCCGATGGTGGGGCCATGATAGCCGTTGCACCAGGTCACATAGTAGCGGTCCTCGATCCACACCACCCTGGGATCGTAGCGGTACTCCCGCTTCGTCACCTCCGAATCCTCGCCCACGAAGGTGATCGGCTCGTGGCTGATGTCCCAGTGGATGGCATCCTTGCTGAAGCCCACGAAGATGTCCATGCTCACGGACAGGCTGTCGCAGCGGAAGACCCCTGCGTACCCGTCCCCGAAGGGCACCACCGCGCTGTTGAAGATGCTGTTGGCAATGGGAGTGTCATGTCTGCCGATAATCGGATTCTGGGAATAGCGCCACACGGGCTTGTCGCACCCTTCCGGCCTCTCCTGCCACGGTATCCCCGGCAGAGCATTTCCAATGATTTTGCTCATAGTATGAACCTCCTTGTCAAATTAGTTTCCTCTATAATTATAATACATTCCGGCTTTCCTGTGAATCATGTTTCGCTACAGATAGGTTACATCTTACATTAAGTTCTTTCCCTGTGGGTTCCTATGAATCCGGATGTTTTGGAAAAAAGGGCCGCAGCCAAGGCTACGACCCTTTTTCGGTTGCGATGTGCTTATTCAGCTATTGTCTCAACGCCTTT
>CAMTBF010000484.1 GCA_947068385.1 uncultured Lachnospiraceae bacterium | reverse complement strand
AAGTATGCTCCAAATGCCATCCCTTCTACACTGGCCAGCAGAAGATGACCAGGGCTGACGGACGTATTGATAAGTTCAATCGGAAATATGGCGTGAAATAAGGTCATGGGAATCGCAGGAAAGGTTGAGGTGTGCTTGCATCTCAACCTTTTTTACAATGACATTCAGGACAGCTTTAGCGGACGGCTTTATTGAGAGAGGCCATAGCTAGAGCTATTTGAGATGGAAATATCGGAGGATAAGAGTATGGCAAAGAAAGGCCGTTATTCCGGCATCGGCGGGCAGGCCGTGCTGGAGGGCATCATGATGAAGAACAAGGAGAAATACGCGGTGGCCGTCAGGCGTCCCGACGGGGGCATCTCCGTGGAGGTGGACAACCACAGGGGCATCCTGCCCGGCAGCAAGTTGAAGGAGATTCCCTTCGTCAGGGGCATCTTCAATTTCATCGATTCCCTGGTGCTGGGCATGAAGTGCCTGAACTTCTCGGCCTCCTTCTATGAGGAGGAGCCGGCCGCGGGAGAAGGGGACTCCGGGCAGCAGAAGCCGAGGAACGAGACGGGGGAGAAGGTGATGACGGCTCTGGTCACCTGCTTCGCGGTGGTGCTGGCCCTGGGCATCTTCGTGGTGCTGCCCTATTACCTGACGTCCCTGCTGAAAAGCTCCCTGCGCAACCAGTCCCTGATGGCCATCATCGAGGGCGTGATGCGCATCCTGATCTTCATCCTGTATATCTGGGGCATCAGCCTGATGAAGGACATCCGCAGGCTGTACCGCTATCACGGCGCGGAGCATAAGTGCATCAACTGCATCGAGAGGGGGAGGCCCCTGACGCCGTCCAACGTGATGCGCAGCTCCAGGCTCCATAAGAGATGCGGGACCAGCTTCATCTTCTTCGTCTTCCTGGTGAGCATCGTGCTGTTCTTCTTCATCCGGGTGGAGAACCCGGTGGCCAGGGTGGCCATCAGGATCGCGCTGATGCCCGTGGTGGCCGGGATTTCCTATGAGATCATCCGGCTGGCGGGGCGCACCGACAATATCTTCATACAGATCCTGTCCGCGCCGGGCATGGCCATCCAGCGGATGACCACCAAGGAGCCGGACGAGAGCATGGTGGAGGTGGCGATCGCGGCAGTGGAGGCGGTGTTCGACTGGAAGCAGTATCTGAGGGACAATTTCGGATACGAGGACAAGGACTTGGAGACAGGGGAAGGCTGACATATGACGTATGGGGAACTGTACCGCAGGGGAAAGGATATGCTGGAAAAGGCGGGAGTCCCGGAGGCGGAGCTGGATGCCAGGCTGCTCCTGGAATGGGCCTGCGGCACGGACAGGAACGAACTGCTGGCCCACGGGGACAGGGAGCGGAGCGCCGGGGAGCAGGCGGAATACGAAAGGCTGATCGCCGGGCGTGGGAGGCGGATCCCCCTCCAGCACCTCACGGGGACGCAGGCGTTCATGGGGCTGGAATTCGCCGTGGACGGGCATGTGCTGATTCCCAGGCAGGACACGGAGGTGCTGGTGGAGGAGGCGCTGCGCAACCTCCACGACGGCATGCGGATACTGGACATGTGCACGGGATCCGGCTGCATCCTGATAAGCCTGCTGCACTATTCCAATGACTGTCGGGGCGTGGGAGCGGACATCTCCGGAGAGGCCCTGGCCGTGGCCAGGCGGAACGCGGAAAGGCTGCTGGGGGCCTCGGCCTGTGCCTGGACGGGGGACGGAGCCGAGGCCGGGGACGGCTGCGGGGAGGTGCTTCCGGCAGGTGCGGAGGACAGGCAGGGGAGGATCTCGTTCATAGAGAGCGACCTCTTCCGCGGCATAGAAGGGCGGTTCGACATCATCGTGTCCAATCCCCCCTATATCCGGAGCGAGGAGATTCCGGGCCTGATGCCGGAGGTGCGGGAGCATGAGCCTGTGCTGGCCCTGGACGGCGGGGAGGACGGGCTTGCCTTCTACCGCAGGATACTGGAGGGCTGCAGGGCGCATCTGTGCGGCGGCGGGATGCTCTTCCTGGAGATCGGATACGATCAGGGGGAGGCCGTCAGCGGGCTTCTGGCGGAAGCGGGGTTCCTGGAGGTAGCCGTGGTGAAGGACTACGCCGGGCTGGACAGGGTGGCCTGGGGGACGCTTGGGTTCGGCTGACAGGCGGCTGCCGGGGGCATCCGTAAGGAGAGAGGATGAGAGGCCGTTTCGGCGGCAGAATGAGAGGAGATATGTTCGATAAATTAGAGGATTTGCTGATTCGGTTCGAGGAGATTCTGAGCGAGCTCCACGAGCCTACCGTGACCGCCAACCAGGAGCGGTTCCGGAAGCTGATGAAGGAGCAGAGCGACCTGACGCCCATCGTGGACGCCTATACGGAATATAAGAAGTGCAGGCAGGAGATCGAGGACTCCCTGGAGCTTTTGGAGGGGGAGAGCGATGAAGACATGCGGGAGATGATCAAGGAGACCCTGGGCGAGAGCAGGAAGCGGGTGGAGGAGCTGGAGCAGGAGCTGAAGGTCCTGCTGCTTCCCAAGGACCCGAATGATGACAAGAACGTAATCGTAGAGATTCGGGCAGGGGCCGGCGGGGACGAGGCGGCGCTGTTCGCGGCGGAGATCTATCGGATGTACGTGCACTACGCGGAGGGCCAGCGGTGGAAGGTGGAGACGCTGAACGTGGACGAAATCGGCATCGGCGGCATGAAGGAGGTGCAGTTCACGATCACCGGACAGGGCGCTTATTCCAGGATGAAGTATGAGAGCGGCGTGCACCGGGTGCAGCGGGTGCCCGAGACGGAGAGCGGCGGGCGGATACACACCTCTACCATCAGCGTGGCGGTGATGCCGGAGGTGGATGAAGACATCGATATCGTCATCGATGAGAAGGACATCCGGATCGACGTCATGCGGGCCTCGGGAAACGGCGGCCAGTGCGTCAATACCACGGACTCCGCGGTGCGCCTGACCCACTATCCTACGGGCATCGTGGTGTACAGCCAGACGGAGAAGTCCCAGCTCCAGAACAAGGCCAAGGCCTTCGCCCTGCTGAAGGCGAAGCTCTACGACATGGAGCAGCAGCAGCGCCATGACGCGGAGGCGGAGCTGCGCCGCAGCCAGATCGGCACGGGGGACCGCTCCGAGAAGATACGCACCTACAATTTCCCCCAGGGCCGGGTCACCGACCACCGCATCGGCCTGACCATCTACAAGCTGGA
>CAMTBF010000483.1 GCA_947068385.1 uncultured Lachnospiraceae bacterium | reverse complement strand
ATTTGATTGCATCCGGATGGCCGATGCCGTCAAATATCCTGCTCTTTGCCAGCGAAACAGAATCTTCAAAATATCTGCGATATGTTTTATCCACATCGATTCCTGCCCAATGCTCGGCTTTATGGTCGAAAGCAAAATCATCGACAAAATGGATGCTTCCCAATAAGAAATCAAAGCCCTTACCCTTTGTAAGTTCATGAACAAAGTCTTCAAACTCTTTGAAATAGCATATTTCAAGGCCGAACTTGATTTCTACCGGAAATTCCTCTTTTCTGACTTTTTCGATAAGCTCCAAATAGTCCGCGAGCTTATGCACGCCTGCATTCCTATGAAACCATGCATTAACATATTCACTGTAGGCGCACACAGAATCATACATTGGAACAAACTCTTCAAATCTATAGCAATGCTCCAGCAGACGTATTTCATCAATCTCCATTTCAACTGCTTTGCTTACAAATCGGCTTATCCAATCAAGTGTGTACGCTCCACGTTCAATGTGAATATGTCCATCTGTCATTTTCTTCCTGCCTTTCTGCCCCACATGCTTTTCCTTTTCTCTCTCGATTGCCTCTGGTCAGCTATGGTCTGCCCTGTCTCAATAGGCAATCATCGGAATGGACTCGGCTTCCTTTTCGCATCTTGGGGCCTGTCCGGCGGCTATCCGGTAGACCCGGCTGCTGCATTCCCTGATCTGCTCCAGCATTTCGGGATAGGCGCAGGAGCAGATGTCGAAGAGGCCGATGTTATAGTTCTCTCCATCGAAGCGGCCCAGGGTGAACTGGTCGTAGCACTGGAAATAATGGCAGCCGACACCATAGGGGTGGGCGGCTACGCTCTCGCAGTAGTAACGGTAGGCGGCGCCTCTGTCATGCTGGCTCTTCACGGCCTCCAGCCCTGTGGCCGGCAGACCGGCGTCCAGGGCCCCGAAGTGGAATTCTCCTATCATGACGGGCAGATCCACGCCTAAGTCCGCCACATGCTGTATCTTCTCGGTGGAATCCACGGCGTAGCAGTTTATGGAGAATACGTCGAAGCTCTCCCAGCCTGTCACTAAATCCGGATCTGAAATCCAGGCCCAGCGCATGCCAAGTATCATATGGTTGGGATCCACCTGCCTGCAGGCCCGGACAGGAATCTCCACATAGGCCCGGAGCATCTGTCTGGAGAATTCCCGCATGTCCCCACGGGATTTTGCCGCCCATTTGGACACGTCCCGCTTAGGCTCCCGCAGGCTTTCGAAGCTCTCCAGGGCGCAGCCCCAGGCGGCGTTCAGCCTGTGGATTTCTCCGTAGCGCTCCCGCAGGAATCCGATCAGCCGCTCCTTGCAGGCTGTGTCCGCCGGATTGTAGAGCACCTCGTCCGCCAGCACCAGGTTGTCCACGAAGGCCCACATGGGCTCATTGCGCAGGAAATATCCTATCATCAGCGGGTCATCCCGGCGGGCTGCCAGCGCCTGGGCGCACTTTTCAGCCTCCATGGCGTATTCTTCGCTGAACACGTCCGGGAAGTCCCGGAAGATTGTCTGCTTTGTGGCAGGGAATTCCGGCAGGGACGTGACGTAGGGGATGTCCAGCCTGCCCAGGAGCTTGCCATCGCTCCAGTTCCCCAGGGTGTTCATGCCGTATTTCTTTAGCTGGCCGCAGATCATGTGCTCCCATTTTTGCTGCCAGTCTTCTCCGAATGCACGGTACAGGTTCGCCTTGAAGAAAGAGAACTGACGCATTCCTCGCTTCCGGTTCCCACGGGGCGCTGCCTGGGCGAGCATGCTGCCGAATGCGGGGTCATCCTGCTCTGGCAGCCACTCCAGCCAGTTCTCCACGCCGTCTATGCGGCAGTCGCCGCCCAGGCCTACGCAGTCTGGCCCCATGCTGAAATAGGCGTAGCCCTCCGGATCCGTGAGCCACCATCTGCCGTCCTGCTTGCATTTGGAGAAATAGCCTGTGCCTTCTTTCAGCTTCTTTTCCTTCCAGCCGCCCCAGGCAGACCAGTTCTCGAAGGGGTAGCCGCTACCGCTTTCCGCAAGCTGGGCCTCCAGGCGGAGCTTTAAATCCGCATCACTTTTGACTTTTCCGGTCCATTCTTTCCATGTTGACTGACCGAATCGGTCAACCAGTTTCCTGTCGGGAAATGTCTGTTCGGGGTAGGTGTCTGTCAGCATCATATCTGAAATCCGCAGCTTTACATCGTGGAATGTGGGCATGGAAGACAGGACGATTTCTGAAAGTTCCTCTCTGGATACTCTCCTGCCGTGGCAGACGATTTTCAGGGTGCCGGGCAGGGCCTCGGGGAAAAGCTCTCCGGCGTCCATCCAGTTCAAGTCGATGCAGACGGTGGTCTCCACTCTTGGCAGCAGGCCGAGGCGGACTGTGAATGCGGCCTTGCGCTCCTCTTCCATGGAATGCTTTTCTTCCATTTCCTCGTGCACATAAGCCAGCAGGTTCATGGCCAGGCTGTGCTCCTCCAGCACCTCTATGCGGAAAGTCAGGTATCTCTCCTCACAGGTCATCAGCTGCGGGAGCAAGAATCCCGCGCCCTCTTTCGACAGCCGGAAAATCCCGCTGTCCTCTTCCTGTTCCTGGATGGACGCACCTTTTGTGAGCTGCAAGTTATTTAACTGGATTTTCTGCATATTTGTGAATCCGCCTTTCTTTTATTTTATGGTTTCTTCCTTTTATGATTTCCCTTCACTCATATAAGCAGCGGGCCAAGTAGCTTGCGGCATTCGCAAAGCAGGCATCCTGTCAAGAGCCCGCATCACCTCCGGTCAGCCGCCTACGCTCATGGCATTCTCGAACTCCCCCATAATCTCCTTGTTGGGGATGAACGCTTCCTCCGTCTCAGAGTCATATCCCAGATACCCCAGATGAATCAACAGCGTCAGGACATCATCCTTTGTATTAAAATTCCGCATATCATTCTGAAAGCTGCGGGTGTTGACCCTCACCTGCTCTCCGCCCAGCATCCGCACGATGTCCGAACGAAGCCCATCGAAATCCATGTCCATATAAACCTTCAGCGCCTCATAGTTCTCCGTGGAAGTCCAGTAGTTGGACAGCACGCCGCCTCGCATGGCAGCCACCACCGACCTGGGATTGTAGATATGGTGGAACCGCCGCAGCCGGTATCCGTCATACCAGTCGCTGACCTTCTCGAAATCCATGTCGAAGCGCGCGCATAGGGCTTTTACCTCATCCTCCGTGAAGCCGTAAG
>CAMTBF010000482.1 GCA_947068385.1 uncultured Lachnospiraceae bacterium | reverse complement strand
GTGATGTACGGGAAAATCAGAAGAGGTGAGACGATATGCTGGAACTGACCCTGGACAATGTGACGAAAAGGTATGGAGCCAAGACGGCGGTAAACGGGATTTCGTGCACCCTGACCCGCGGGATATACGGGCTCCTGGGGGCCAACGGCTCCGGCAAGACCACCCTGCTGCGGATGGTCTGCGGCATCCTGGAGGCCACGGAGGGGACCGTGCGCTACGGGGGCAGCGCCATCGGGAAGCTGGGGGCGGACTACAGGAGGATCCTGGGCTATCTGCCCCAGGACTTCGGGTATTATCCCGAATTCACCGCCAGGCGCTTCCTGCTGTACCTGGCGGCGCTGAAGGCCATCCCTAAGGACGAGGCCGAGCGGAAGGTGGAGGAGCTGCTGGAGATGGTGGAGCTGGCCGCCTGCCAGGGGAAGAAGATCAAGACCTTTTCCGGGGGGGATGGTCCGGCGGCTGGGAATCGCCCAGGCCCTTCTGAACGATCCGGAGATCCTGATCCTGGATGAGCCCACGGCGGGGCTGGATCCAAAGGAGCGCATCCGTTTCCGGAATATCGTCAGCTCCCTGTCCAGGGAGCGCATCGTCATCCTGTCCACCCACATCGTGTCGGACGTGGAGTACATAGCGGATGAAATCCTCCTGATGAAGGAGGGGGAGCTGCTGGCCATGGGGGACATCGGGCAGATGCTGGAGCGGGCCCGGGGCAGGGTGTGGGAGCGCACGGTGAGCCCGGAGGAGACGGAGCGGTACCAGGCCTATTTCAACGTCAGCAGCCTGCGCAACACGGAAAAAGGGGTCAGGCTGCGCATCGTCTCCGACGAATGCCCCATGGAGGGGGCCCGGCCTGCGGATCCGGATCTGGAGGATGTGTACCTGTATTATTTCAGGGAGAATTGAGAGGCCCGGGCGCGATTGGGGTGCCGGGAAGGAGGACAGGCATGTTTCGGATGGAAGGTTACCGGATTTTGTCCAGGAAGGTGGGGCTGGCGGCCATGGCCGTGAGCCTGCTGACCGTGTGGTATTTTGCGCTGGGCAATACGATCTGGGGAGAGGGGCTGATTGAGGAGGGCAGGATATACTGCGGTGCCGGGGCCATCTCCAGGGACAGGGAGATTGCCGCCGAATTCGCAGGCCCCCTGACAGAGGACACCGTCAGGGCAATCTGGGAAAAATATGGCCCTCCTGTGAACTGTGCCCAGCGCAATACCAGCATGGAGGGCCTGGAGGCCGCTGCAAAGACGGGGGGGAACGACAATTACTGCAACCGTTTCGTGGCGGAACGGTTCGGCCGGCAGATCCAGGGGGAGGACGGGCGCGCCACCTATGTGCTGGCGGAGGGCTGGACGGAGAGCGCCTATCTGAGCGGGGAGTACATATTCGGATATACAGGGGCGAGGGATTACTGGGATAGATTCCTGCTTGCCTATGAGCTGGCCCATATCAGCATCATCGTGCTGCTGAGCCCCATGTTCTCCGAGGACTACGCCTGCCGCACGGCGGATATCATACTGCCCACGGCAAAGGGCCGCCTCGCCCTCTGGGCACGGCGCATGGGCGTGGCCTGTGCCCTGGCATCGGTGTGCTTCCTGCTGCCCTGCGGCAGCGTCTTCCTGGAGCATGTGGCGTGCTACGGGGCGGAGAGCCTTGGGGCCAGCAGCTGGATCGCCGGATTGCCCGTATTTTTCGAGAGGGGCCATGTGCCCATGGGAGAGGCGCTGGCAGCGCTGTGCCTGGGCGGCTGGCTTTCCTCGCTGATGGTGGCGGCGCTGACCTGCGCGGTCTCCGCCTGCTGCAGGCATTCCTTTTCCTCGCTGGTGCGCTCCCTCCTCCTTTACATAGGCCCCTTTGCGTTCCTGAGGCTGGTGCTGGACGGGCTGCCCAGGGGATTCGTCAATATCCTGCTGCACTATTTCTGCTACAGCTTTCCCTTTTCCTACCCGGGCATGTTCCTGGAGGCACCGGACAGGGACAGGCTGTTCATGACCATTATCGCGCTGTCCGTGACCCTGGCAGGGGCGGCGCTGGGGGCTTGCCGGTACTGCAGCCATCAGGTGAGGTAGGCGACCGCTCCCGGATAGACGCCGCCTCCGGAACAGGGCTTACAGATGTCCTCAAAGGAACGGCGCGATGGACTTCAGGGCGTGGAGATCGCCGCCCCGCATAAGGCTTTCGGCCATCTTCTGCAGGGTCTTCTGGGACAGGAAGGGGTAGAGCCCGGAAATGTTCACATGGGCATCGTCAGGGAGCTTTTCCAGGATTTTGGCCAGGGCCTCCTCCCCCAGGAACGGTGCAAGGGCAACGATGTGGGACATATCCTTCTGCGGATCCGCGTTTTCCACCAGAGCGCCCAGGGCTTCGCTGCTAAGGAAGGGGGCCAGTCCCCTGATGCCCTTCCAGTCGTCCGTAGGCAGCATTCTTTGGACGAGCCTGTCCAGGGTGTCCTTGCTCAAAAAGGGAGCCAGGCCGTGGATTTCGCTGATGTCCCCTTTTTTCTCCATTTTTTCCACCAGTGCGTCCAGGGTATCGCTGCCAAGGAAGGGGGCCAGCCTGGTGATGCCCTTCCAGTCGTCCAAGGGCAGCATTTTCTGGACGAGCCTGTCCAGGGTGTCCTTGCTCAAAAAGGGAGCCAGGCCCAAGATTTCACTGATGTCCCCCTTTTTCTCCGCTTTTTCCACCAGTGCGTCCAGGGCCTGGCTGCTCAGGAAGGGGGCCAGGCTGGTGATGCCGGAGATATCTCCCTCTATGTCGGCATTTTCCACCAGGGAGTCCAGCATCTCGCTGCTGAGGAAGGGGGCCAGCCCGGCGAGGTCCTTCAGGCTGTGCACCTGGGCCCTTTTGATGAGGGCGTCCAGATATTTCTCGTCCAGGAAGGGGGCCAATCCTATGATTGCCTTCAGGTCGAGGGTTTCTCCTTCCTCCTGGCCTTCCAGGCTGTCGTCCAGCAGCCGCTCCATATTGGCGGGGGGCAGGAGCGGAGCCACCTCCTGGATTTCCTCTATGGTGATGGGCTTGGCATCCGCCTGGGGGGCGTCCTCCTTCGCCATGATCCGGCTCAGGGTCCTGGAAGCGCTGTCCGTGCCCAGGAGCTCCTCCACGCTGATCTCCAGGATCTGGCAGAGCTGCTCCAGCTTGCCGATGTCGGGACAGGAGTTGCCCCGCTCCCAATTGGAGACGGCCTGATAGCTGACCTCCATGGCGTCCGCCAGGTTCATCTGGGTCATGT
>CAMTBF010000481.1 GCA_947068385.1 uncultured Lachnospiraceae bacterium | reverse complement strand
GTACTCCGGTCCTCTGGAACCGTTTTATGGAACTGAACCGGCTCATCCAGCAGGATGAGATTGATGACTGTATTGAACAGTCCTACCGCCGTTGAAAAACCGTAGTCGCCGTCCAGGAGACCTTTTTTGTACACATAGGTGGAGATGATCTCCGATGTCTTCATGTTCAGGTCCGTCTGCAGGGCGTAAGCCTTCTCAAAGCCAACGCTCATGATATTGCCCGCCGACATGATGAACTGGATGATGACCACGTCCTTGATGGCCGGCCATTCCACCGCCTTGATCTGCTGGAAGATGTTGGCCCCGTCGATGACAGCCGCCTCCTTCAGCTCCTGGCTGGCATTGGAGAGGGCCGCCGTGTACATGATGGAGCCCCAGCCTGCGCCCTGCCAGATGCCGCTGGCGATGTAGATGGTGCGGAACGCCTCAGGCATGGTCATGAAGTCCGTGGAAGTGCCCAGCAGCAGGTTCAGGGGGCCGGTGACTGACAGCAGGATCCTCACGATACCGCAGAGCACGATCACCGAGATGAAGTTCGGCATGTAGAGCACCAGCTGGATCTTCTGCTTGATCCTGGAGCTTTCCACCCGGTTCAGCAGGAAGGCCAGCAGGATCGGGATGGGGAATCCCCACAGCAGGCCGTAGATGCTCAGCTTCAGGGTGTCCACCAGGTAGGCCACGAAGTCCGGCGAGGACAGGAACCTCTGGAAATGCTTGAAGCCTACGAAGGGGCTGCCCAGGAATCCCTGTATGGCGTTGTAGTCCTCAAAGGCGATCAGGATTTGGAACCAGGCTGCTAAGCTACTGATTTTGAAATGATTTAGAAATGGAGAAGGACATATGGCAGAACGAGTAACGATTCAGGACATCGCAGACGCCCTTGGGGTATCCCGGAACACGGTCTCCAAGGCCATCAACAATACCGGGGTGCTGGCGGACGCCACCAGGGAGCGGGTGCTGCAGAAGGCTGTGGAAATGGGCTACAAACAGTTTTCTTATGTGAACATCGTAAGCGGGGACAGAAAGGAAGAGCTCCAGGCGCCCACAGGAGAGATTGCCCTCTTCTTCAGAGGCTTCATCGGAAACTCCCACTTCGCCGCCACCATGCTGGACAAATTCCAGCGGGAGCTCTCCCAGCTGGGCTACAGCTTCACCATGCATCGGATTTCCGAGGAGATGACGGCGGCCCTGGAGCTCCCCCCTTCCTATCATAAGGAAAAGACCTGCGGCATCCTCTGCGTGGAGATGTTCGACCGGGCCTATGACGAGATGCTCTGCGGCCTGGGCACGCCCATCCTGTTCGCGGACACTCCCGTGGTGGGACTGGGGGAGCCCCTGCGGGCGGACTGCCTCTATATGGAGAACCGGGCGGGCATCCACGCTTTGGTGCGGGAGATGGTGCGCCGGGGGAAGACAAAAATCGGGTTCATCGGCGAGTATCTGCACTGCCAGTCCTTCTTTGAGCGCTACATGGCCTACCGAAACGCCATGTACCTGGCCGGGCTGAGCTGCCGAGAGGAATGGTGCCTCATCGGCAACGATGCCGTGATACGCAGGCCCCAGGGCGTGGATTACCAGGATTATCTGACGGGGTGCTTCCAGGGCATGGACGCGCTGCCCGAGGTCTTCCTCTGCGCCAACGATGCCGTGGCATTGGACACCCTGCAGGTATTCAAGAAGCTGGGAATCACGGTGCCGGGGGACGTGTGGCTCTGCGGCTTTGACGATTCCCCTGAGGCCGGGGTGGTGACGCCGACCCTGACCACCGTCCATATCCACAGTCAGATCATGGGATTCTCCGCGGTGCATCTGCTGGTGTCGCGCATCAAGGAGCCGTCCCTGAACTTCCGCACCATGCACACGGAGACCAGGGTGATCTACCGAGAGTCCACCGGGGACTGACCACTCCTCTGCATCCTGCTGTATCTCATCGGCTGGAACGTATACGCACATCTCACCCACAGGGATGTGCTGCTGTACACCGCTCTGGTGAACGTCAATGCGGGCGAGACCCTGACCGGGCAGCTGGGGACGGATTTCACCGCCTGGCTGGATGCCGATGCGTCCAAGTACGAGACCCATCTCTACACGGGACTCTATCTGACGGATGACGAGCTGAACGAATGGCATGAATATACCTATGCCTCCCGGATGAAGATCCTGGCCGCCATAGAGGGGAAGGATATGGATGTGGTGCTGATGAACCGGGAAGCCTTCGATGCCTTTTCCCAGAATGGGTATCTGCTGAACCTGGACAGCTTCCTCTCCGCGGAAGACCCGGAGCTGTATCAGGCGCTGGAGCCGGCCCTCGTCAGCAATATCGTCATCCTCGAGGACAATGCTGACGATATGGCATTAGATGATTCCCTCTCCTACAGCGCGGTGACGCAGGAGCATTTCTTCGGGCTGGATCTGTCAGAAAGCCCTATATCGGGAAGGCCGGGTTCGAGGACACGGTGTACCTGGGCATCGTGGCCAATACGCCCCGGACAGACGCGGCGGTCTCCTATCTGCGGTACCTGACGGGGGACGGATCGCGCTAGTACCAGGCTCTTCGCTGTCCCTGTACAGCTCATGAGGATGGATGCAGCATCCCCACCGCCACCGGCAAGCCGATGATGGTGGGGATGAAAAGCACAATCTTAAGTCACATCGTAGATGGCAGCCGCCGGATCAATGCCCCCCGTACATCCAGGATGTTCCCTTCGCATCTCCTGGAGAAAAGAATCTCCCCTTCGCCCTGTACTTCAATCGGCCCGCTGCCGCAGTTCAGCAGAACCTCTATCTGTCTTCCTTCCCCGTCCAGCTTCACGTATTCCACGCATCGTTTCTGCGGGTACCTGTGGGGAAAGTCAAAGTGCAGGCTTCTGCAGGCCTCTTCCTCCCTGCGCATACGGATCAGCGATTTCAGCAATGCGATCTTTTCCTGGTTTTCCCCGGAATCGATCTCGTCCCAGGGCATGCACCTGCGGCAGTCCGGATCATGGCCGCCCTCCAGGGCGATCTCCGTCCCATAATAAATGCAGGGACTGCCCGGCATGGTGAACAGAACCGCAAGCTGCTGGTAGAAGACATCCAGGTCGCCGCATCGGTTCATGAGCCTTTCCGTGTCGTGGGAATCCAGCAGATTGAAGATCACATTGTTATTCTGCTGCATGTACATGGTATAGCACCGGTTCACCATATACTCAAATTCGTCGCTCTCCGCTGCCTGGTCCAGGAAGAAATCC
>CAMTBF010000480.1 GCA_947068385.1 uncultured Lachnospiraceae bacterium | reverse complement strand
GACCGTAAAATTTAAAGACGGGTATATCGAGGTGTTTCCTAGAATAAGGAAAAAATCTATAAAAATTTTTTTTCATGCAACCAACTCCTGATTTTGTCGGAATATATAGTGAAAGCGGTAAGCAAAGCGCAAGAGAAAAAAGGCTCTTGGAATTTTGGAAGCGGAATCAAGTATTGAGGCCGAAAGGCACCCGGAAAGCGGGGGAATCAGCCCCAAGAAGTTCCGTAAAGCAGCGTGATATGCGGCCTGGAGGTTTCGGGAGGGTATAAGAAAGAATCGGAGGAGAATCCGGTTATTCCATATCTGATAACGAAAGCGATGAACGGAGCGCAGAAGAGCCAACGGGTAAGCGCAGAAGAGACAACGGGCAGGCGCAGAAGAGCCAGGGAATGAATGCCAAAGAATGGGAGCGACAAAAGGGAGCCACAGGAAAGGGGAAACAGGGATGCAGGACGAAGCGATTGTAGGGATGTACTGGCAGAGGGATGAAAACGCGATTCAGGAGACAGAGCGCAAATACGGGCGCTATCTGTCGAAGATTGCCTATCATGTGCTGGCTGACCTGGAGGACAGCAAGGAGAGCGTCAACGATACCTATCTGAAAGCGTGGAATTCCATGCCGCCCCACAGACCGGAAGTCCTTTCCGCCTACCTGGGCAGGATCACCAGACAGCTGTCCATCGACATGCTCCGGGGACGGAACCGGAAGAAGCGGCAGGCATCGGAATACGCCCTGTCCCTGTCCGAGCTGGAAGACTGCGTTTCCGGCAAAGATGCCACGGCACAGGACGTGAATCTGCATCTGCTCTCGGAGGCCATCGGCGCTTATCTCCGCACGCTGACACCGGAAGCCCGAAATACTTTCGTGGGAAGGTATTACTATATGGATTCCCTGAAAGAAGTGGCCGCATATTTCGGCATGAGCGAATCCAAGGCGAAGAGCATGCTGTACCGCACGAGACAGGGACTGAAGGCTTATCTGGAACAGGAGGGATTTGTGGTATGAGGAAAGAACAGATTAGTGACGCTTTGAACTTGTTGGACGATGCTATCCTGGAAGAGACCGACAGGCTGCGGAACCGGGAGGGGAGGAAAAGGGCCGGAAGTCTGTGGAAATGGGCTGCCGCAGCGGCCGGTCTTCTGCTGGCGGCATGCGTGGGATGGATCGTCATGGAACAAAAACAGAATCAGTCGGGCCAGGACTCCTCGCTCCACGCGTCCCATGACCCAGAGGGGAGACAGGAACCCGGCACACAGGAGACGGGGGGCGCCACAGGGCTTCCCATGCTTTCCGTGACAGAGATTGGGCAGGAGGAAGCAGCGGGCTATGAGGGCGTCAGAGTGCATGACATCTCGGAGTTAGTCAATGCGAACCCCTGGGGCGAGGCGTTGGGGATTTCATCTCTGCCGGTGTATGAAAATGTTCTCTCCTACGATGAGAGCTACATCGCACAGGGCGGAGACTTTCATAAAATGCGGGAATTCCTGATTGAGGTCGCGGGCAGCTTAGGACTGGAGGAGGAATCCCTGACCATCACGGATGATGTGCCGGACGAAGAGACGAGGCGAATCATAACGGAGAAGCTGGAGATGGGCGGAGACACCGTGCCGGAAGGGTATTTCAATCCCACGAAGTTAATCGGGGAAGCGGAAGGGCTGAAAATCCAGGTGAATCAGGCCATGACGGCTACGGTATCTTTTGAACCGGCCGTATCCCTGCCGGAGGAATATCGCTTTACCCATCACGCTGCCTATGGGGAGCTGGCGGAGACGGCAGAGTATCTGGAAAAAGAGTACGAGGATTTCATCGGGATGGAGCATCCTGCGGCGAATATCTATGGCGGCAGCTACAATATCGATCTCCAGCAGAGCTATTGGATTGAATTTTATGACCGGGCGGAGGATATGGTCCAGCGCATCATCAATTACAATTTCAACCGGACAGCCTTTTACTGCGATGACCAGGGCAGGCTGTACCTGGCCAGGAGCTTCCGGCCTGATCTGTCGAGGATGGTGGGAGAGTATCCGATCATCACGGCGGAGGAGGCGAAAGAGTTTCTGCGGAAAGGCAATTATATCACCACAGCGCCCTATGAGATGCCCGGAGAGGAGTTCATCGGGAAAGTGGAGCTGGTCTACCGCGCGGGAGAGCGGGAGAAATATTATATGCCCTATTACCGCTTTTATGTGGAACTGCCCGAAGCGGCTATGGATGACGGCCTGAAAGCTTATGGCGCGTACTATGTTCCGGCTGTGGAGAGCGCCTACCTTTCCGACATGCCTGTATGGGACGGCAGCTTCAATTTCTGACAACAGCATATTTGCGGAGCGTGGATTCCGCTGCGGAAAGCTGCTCCCGCTGCCCCTGCCAGGGACGGCGGGAGTTCCGGCGTGCATCTGGCACCGCATCGTGACGGAAGGGCTGCCAGCTTCGGGATACAAGCATGGCAATGCGCCCGATGTGGAAGTCTACTTGAACCCTGACCCGCAGAATGCCCGATATGAAGTCCGGATACAGGGGGAGCGTTCCGATGCGGGGCGCTTCAGGACGTGAACCTGCCGGAAGCTCAGACAGCATTCGGATGTGCCTGTGACCTTCCTCGCCAGTGCGGGAGTGACGAGCGGATGATTGGGGGCGGCATTTGAAAGAGTCTGCTACGAACCGGGATTCTCGAAGGGTTCTCGAAGAGTTCTCGAAGGGTTCGCCGGAGCGCAGAGAAATAGGTTGCGCGAAGGAGAAAATTAGGGTATAATGCTGACACAGAAAAGTGCTGTGTCAGTTTCTGGCTCCATGGGTGAATCAAAAGAGAGAATATCGGCAGAATCGCGTTCGTATGGGCGGAGGCCTGGCCCATGGTATGCGGAAAAGTCCTGACAGAGCGGGGAGAACGGAGAATCGAAATGAAGAAGATACTGGATGTATTGACGGAAGAAATGGGAAAGGCTTTCGAGGCGGCCGGGTATGAGGCGGCCCTGGGCAGGGTGACCCTGTCCAACCGCCCTGACTTGTGCGAATATCAGTGCAACGGCGCTATGGCGGGGGCAAAGAAGTATAAGAAGGCTCCTATCATGATTGCCAATGATGTGGCGGCCCGGCTTGCGGACAGCCCTGTATTCAAGGAGGCGGCAGCCGTGGCTCCGGGCTTCCTGAATCTGAAACTGTCCGAGAGTTTCCTGCTGGGCATGGTGAAAGCCATGGATTCGGAACCGAAATTCGGTTTGGAAATGCCT
>CAMTBF010000479.1 GCA_947068385.1 uncultured Lachnospiraceae bacterium | reverse complement strand
TTCGTCCGGAAGGGATAGGGCAGGATCTGTATTTTGCCCTGTGCATGGCATATGGATTTTTCATGGATGGCGATGGTACGGCGGACGGTGCGGCGGCTGCTGACAGGCAGGCGAAGCTGGCGGCATCGCCTGGGGCGGAAAGCGAGTATGACCGTATGAAAGGGCTGCTTGCCGCACACCCCAGTCACAGGGAGTATGTGCAGGATCTCCAGTGCTGGCCTGATTTGATAGAAGAGCGCCGTTTCTTTTCTTTCTGCCGGGAAGCATGCTGTCTCTGGCAGGGCACGGGGAATCAGGAACAGCAGGCCGCCTTCGGGGAGGGCTTTCCGGACATGGCGGAGCAATGGCTGCTGATGTCCTCCCTCCCCAAGTCCGATACGGAATTCGTCTTCCGTAACCTCTGCCACCTGCCACAGCCTCTATTTTCACGGCAGCTGGCGGCGAAAATGCAGGAATACACCCATCTGTGCCGGGAGCGGCAGGAATTTTTCCAGGCGTTCGTGGACGCGCTGGATCATACGGGAGATGGGCGTTCTGTCCATGAATGCGGATATGTGCCGCTTATGCAGCGCTTCAGCGCCCTGAAGGCACGATATGGTTCGGCGGGGAGCTGGAAAAAGCATCTGTGCAGCCGCAGTTTCCAGAACGCATTCCGTGACTGGGTGCTGCACCCGCGCCATAACGGCTATGTCAGCTCCTGGGCCAGGTATCTGGAATACTATGGGTGGCGGGAGGTGCGCAGCCAGTTCGACGGCAGTTCGCCTTTTGAGGAAGAGCTGCTTGCGTGGCTTACGACCGACCTGTACTTCACAGAGTACGAGAAACGTTACCAAAAGGAGTCGGCATGGAAGGAGCAGCAGATAGAAAAGGCCTATTTCCGTGAACTGTTCCCCTTGCCGGAACGAAGCGAAGGGAAGCTTGAGGTGCTCCGCAAGGCAGAGCAGGGGAAGCCAATCGACGCAAAGAAGGCATCGGAAGCCCTCAGCGAACTGTACGCATATGATGAAACGGCGCTGCGCCGCCTGACGCAGGCCACCAATGCCATGGTGCGATTCAATTTCCTCCTGGGCGCGCCAAAGGACAGGGGAGAGACGGCATGGGGAGACGCGGTCTGCTTCCTGGAGGATGAGGTCCTGATCTACCGCAGGGAGGAAGACGGAACCTGCCGCATGAGCCACACCGCTTTTTTTGACCTGATTGCTCACATTGTGGACAGCAAGGCGAACTGCCACATGACGCATCAGAAGTCTTTCTATAACGATGAATTTATGGATACGGTCTGCAGAAATATGTACCTGTACGAATGCTATATATCCGGCATGAAATGACGCAGGAAGGAAGAGATTTCTTATGGTGCCACAGGAGTGTATATACGTTAAAACAACTATATAAAATCGAAAAACAGAAAGGAAGTCAATGATATGGAACACAAAGGAACCAAAACAATCGAGACAGAACGTTTGATACTGCGGGCCTTTCGGGCAGAGGACGCGGAGGCCATGTTCCGCAACTGGGCCAGCGACCCGGAAGTGACGAAATTCCTGACCTGGCCCGCCCACGGGGACGTAAGCGTCACCAGGCATGTCCTGGCGGATTGGGTCGGCAGGTACGGTGAGTCTTCCTATTATCAGTGGGCTATTGAACTGAAAGAAATCCGGGAGCCAATCGGCAGCATCAGCATCGTGAAGTCCAGTGACGAAACCGAATCCGCCACCATAGGCTACTGCATCGGCCGCCGCTTTTGGGGACAGGGCATCACCGCGGAGGCGCTGGAGGCCGTGATGGCCTACCTTTTTGAGGAAGTGGGCATGAACTGCGTGAACGCCTGCCACGATCCCCGCAATCCGAACTCCGGGAAAGTCATGCAAAAATGCGGCATGGCCCTGGAGGGCACATGGCGGGCAGGGGGCATCAACAACCAGGGCCGGTGCGACGAACGCTGGTATTCCATACTGAAAGCGGAATATGACAGAAGAGGAGACGCGGAAGAAATCTGGAAAGAGCTCTACGAGAAAGCCCTGGCCGTCCAGAATGGGAGGAAGATTTCAAACTATGTGGACGCGGGCGGCGTGGCGGCCGCCATTCTGACAGCCTCCGGGAACATTTACACCGGCGTATGCGTGGACACCTGCTCCACCCTGGGAATCTGCGCCGAGCGCAACGCCATGTTCCACATGCTGACCAACGGCGAGCACGAAATCCGGAAAGTGCTGGCAATCATGCCGGACGGCCGGACGGGAGCGCCCTGCGGGGCCTGCCGGGAACTGATGGCCCAGCTGATGCCGGATTCCTACAGGGACATTGAGGTCATGCTGGACTATGAGCGGAAACGGACCGTCACGCTGGGGGAACTGACGCCGGAGTGGTGGATTTAGCATGGGCGAGTCAAAGCTGCGTGAACTGGACGCTCTGGCGGAACTGCTGCGGGAACCGGATGAAAACGGGGAGCAGATAGTCCCATGAGGTGAAAGCTTGGACAAAAATGGGATAAACGGCATGACTGGCTGTGTGAAAAGACGGAAAAGATCGGACTTACGTCTGCGTAGGAGGGAAAAATGGAGCACGTAGCAGAGTTGGGCGGAATCGTCACAGGATTCCATGTGACAGGGCAGTGCATCGACTGTATGTGTGGGAAAAAGCTGCTGAAAATCGATAAAACATCCCGAAACATTCTTTGTCAGAAGACAGTGTTCGGGAAAGATGGGCTGTCAAGAAAGCTGATTGCAGATGACGATCGGATTTATATCTATGATTTCTGTACGCTCTATGTCCTGGGCCAAAAGGACTATGAACTGTTAGGCAAGTGGCAGTTAGGCAATGATTTAAGCTCTGATATATGTGGGATGACTGTGGATGATGAGACCATTTATTGTTCCATACGGAACGGAAAAGTGATTACTCTTGACAAACAGTCGTATCGGCAGAAAGAGTTCACTGTTTCCGGAAGCAGTATGTGGAGTCTGCAGACATATGGTTTATACTTGATTGGCGGAACGGTGGAAGGGGAGCTGCTGCTATTGGATAAAAGGACGCTTTCCATTGAAAAGAACCTTGTCCTGGGGAAGAAAAACATCGGCAGCCTGCATATTGACGGAGAAGCCTTATATGCCGCCGGTCACGATGGAAAACTTTACAAAATCAGCATAAGAAGCTTCGAAATCCAGGCATCTGTGAAGAAAGCGCACAAGATCGGAAGAGCGTCGTGTAGGGAAAGAGTGTAGATCTCGGTGGT
>CAMTBF010000478.1 GCA_947068385.1 uncultured Lachnospiraceae bacterium | reverse complement strand
GCCCTGGAGGTTCCCAGGGTGGGGAGCGCCAGGAGCGGGCTGTATGTGGAGGCCATCAGGAAGGCCGTGGGGCTGATTGAAGACAGACCGGTCTTCGCAGGCGCCATCGGGCCGTTCTCCCTGGCTGCCAGGCTGCTGGACGTCACGGAGATTATGATGGAGTGCTATGACGAGCCGGACATGGTGCACATAGTGATGGAGAAGGCCACGTCCTTCCTGACAGAGTACTGTAAGGCCTATAAGGAGGCAGGGGCAAACGGCATCGTCCTGGCGGAGCCGGTGACAGGCCTGCTGTCCCCTGCCCTGGCGGAGGAGTTTTCCGCGCCCTATGTGAAGCGGCTGGTGGACGCCGTGCAGGATGATCATTTTGCCGTCATCTACCATAACTGCGGGAACAATACCATCCGGATGATTGATTCCATCCTGGACACGGGGGCCGCGGCCTACCATTTCGGTAACGCCATAGACATGGCGCAGATGCTGGCCCACATCCCGGCCGGGACAGTGGCCATGGGAAATGTGGATCCCGCGGGAGAGTTCTGCCACGGCACGCCGGAATCCATCCGCAGGGCCACGCTGCAGGTGATGGAAAACTGCAGCCCTTATCCGAATTTCGTCATTTCCTCCGGCTGCGATATCCCGCCCATGTCGAAATGGGAGAATATCGACGCTTTCTTTGGGGCCGTGGAGGAATACTATGAACGCCGAGGCGCACAGGGGGTATCGAGATGACAAACAGAGAACGAGCGATGAATATCCTGCACTACCAGCCGGTAGACCGGTTCCCGGCAGTCCATTTCGGCTACTGGAGCGAGCTGTTACAGGAGTGGGCCGTACAGGGGAAGATTTCAAGAGAGCTGGCGGAGAGCGTGGCCGACGGGAACGAAGCCGACAAGGAGCTGGATCGTATCATTGGCTGGGACTTCGACTGGTGCCGGACAGTGGGCTCCAGGAACGGCCTCTTCCCCTCCTTTGAATACAAGGTGCTGGAGACCCTGCCGGACGGCACCCAGCGGGTCCAGAACGAGGTAGGCCTGATAGAGCGGGTGAAGCCCGGGGTGGCCTCCATCCCCTCGGAGGACGATTATGTCCTGAAGGACAGGGAAGCTTTCGAGACACTTTACAAGCCCAAGATGCTCTATGCGCCGGAACGGATAGACTTAGAGTATTATAAGCATTTCAACGAGACCAGGCCCATGGACGTGCCGGTGGGGCTGGCCCTGGGCAGCGTGCTGGGGGATATCCGGAACATGGTCTCCGTGGTAGGGATGAGCTATCTGATGTACGACGAGGACGAGGAGCTGTTCGCGGACATCGTGGACACCTATGCGGAGATGCAGTACCAGTGCGCGAAAGCTATCCTGGAGACGGGCGCCAAGTTCGATTTCGCCCATTACTGGGAGGACATCTGCTTCAAGAACGGCCCTCTGCTTTCGCCCGATATCTTTGAGGAGCTCTGCGCCAGGCACTATAAGAAGAGGAACGACCTGTGCCATCAGTACGGAATCGACATCATCTCGCTGGACTGTGACGGCGTGACGGAAAGGCTCCTGCCCACCTGGTTCGAGAACGGGGTGAACACCATGTTCCCCATCGAGGTAGGCGTGTGGGGGGATCAGTTCGAGGCGGCCCGGGGCAGGTTCGGCAAGGGCATGCTGGGCGTAGGCGGCATGGACAAGACTGCATTCCGCAAGGACAAGGCGGCTGTGGACGCGGAGATCGAGCGCATGAAGCGGCTGGCCTCCCTGGGCGGCTTCATTCCATGTCCCGACCACAGGCTCATGCCCGGCTCCAGCTTCGAGCTGGTGCAGTACTATGCGGAGGAGATCAAGAAGATAAAGGTATGACCTGGGAGCCTGCCCAATGGGATCCCTGAGGAGGCTGAATGGTGAAAAAAATTGCAGATACCGATATTTTAGAGAATTTGGTGAAGAAGGCGCTGGAGCTGGGGGCGGATCATGCTGCAGCGATCCCTGTATCCAAAATCGAGACGGATGCCAGCTTCCGGAGCCTGTGCGAGCAGAACACCTGCGGGAGATACGGCAAATGCTGGACCTGTCCACCGGACGTGGGCGACATCGATACGCTGATGAAGACCATACGCACCTTCGACTACGCGGTCGTCTACCAGACCATAGGGACGCTGGAGGACAGCTATGACATAGAAGGCATGGAGGAGGCCGCGAAGAAGCACAACCTCCTGGTCCGGAGGATGGTGGAGGCGGTGAACGAGGATTCCTTTGTGCGCATCCTGCATCTGGGGGCCGGGGGATGCAATATCTGCCCGGTCTGCGCCAGGGTGGAAAATCATCCCTGCCGTTTTCCGGAAAAGGCTATATCTTCGCTGGAGGCACATGGAATCAATGTGTCCAGGCTTGCTGCGGCGTGCGGGATGAAGTATATCAATGGGCAGAATACCGTCACATATTTTGGGGCTGTGCTTTGCTCTCCCATGTAGCCTGAATGGCTGAAAAATGAAGAAAAGCATTCATGAGGTATTTATGGCGAAAGTCAAGATAAATGGAGTTGTCTATGATGCGGGGCTGGGGGTGCTGCTGGGGGATTTGCTGACCGGGCAGCGCTCCGGGGAGAGCCCTGCTTTTGGCCGTCAGGGATCTGACGGGAATTCGGGGGGCCCTTTGATGGGGTTGCCCCATGATTCTTTGATGGGGTTGCCCCATGGTCCTTTCATGGGGTTGCCTTGCGGGGGCCATGGGCGCTGCGGGAAGTGCAGGGTGCGTGCCTGGGGAGCGCTGAGCCCCCTTTCGGATGCGGAGAAGCGGCTTTTGTCCCCGGAGGATATAGCCAGGGGCATCCGCCTGGCCTGCTGCACTGCCGTGGAGGGGGACTGCGGCGTAGAGCTGGAGCAGCGGGGCAGCGGACAGATCCGGACTGCGGGGGATATGCCGGATATCCGGCTGAAGCCCTCCTTCCAGGCCTATGGCTTTGTGCTGGATATCGGTACGACCACGCTGGCGGCGCGGCTTTATGACGCCGGCGGGAGGGTGCTGGCGGAGGGAAGCGGGCTGAACCCACAGGCAGGCTGGGGGGCCGACGTGATCTCCCGCATCGAAGCGGATCTGCGTGGCGAGGGGCACAAGCTCGCACAGGCAATCCGCGGGGCAGTGGACGGCCTGGTGAGGGAGCTCTCCGGAAAGGCGGGGATCGCGCCGGAGGACATCGACGGGATGGCGGTGACAGGGAATACGGTGATGCTCCATCTGCTCACCGGCA
>CAMTBF010000477.1 GCA_947068385.1 uncultured Lachnospiraceae bacterium | reverse complement strand
GCAGTTCGCCAGGGGTATCTATTGGAGGGGGCATAAGACATAAGATTGAATAAAACACTGATGTCAAGACCTGCACAGGAAAGGAGCCCTCATGGGAATCTATCCAAATCCGGGAAACAACGGATTTCAGAGAATCATAAACAGTGAATATGTGGACAAAACAGGATTAATCGACCGAATCGCACCATAAGCAGGACAGAGAGGATAAAGAAACCATGAAAAACCAGGACAAGACCGAGCTCTTCGAGAAGATGGCAGTACCCGCAGCGGTAAAGAAGCTTATCATACCCACGATCATCAGTTCCCTGATCACCATCGTCTATAACCTGGCGGACACCTATTTTGTGGGCATGCTCAATGATCCCATACAGAATGCCGCCGTCACTCTGGTGGCGCCGCTGATGCTGGCCTTCAACGCCGTGAACAACCTGTTCGGGGCGGGCACCAGCAGCATGATGAGCCGTGCGCTGGGGCGGCATGAGCATGATACGGTGAAGCGCTGCTCCGTAATCGGATTCTACTGTACGGTATTTTGTTCTGCCATGTTCTCCCTGCTGAGCATCCTGTTCCGCCCTGTTCTGCTTGCCCTGCTGGGCGCGGAGGAGAGCACCATGGCTGCCACCGGCGCCTATATGCAGTGGACGGTCTGCTGCGGGGCCGTTCCGGCTATCCTGAACGTGGTCATGGCGTACATGGTCCGATCGGAGGGGGCCACCTTCCATGCCAGTATCGGGACCATCAGCGGATGTGTCCTGAACATGATCCTGGATCCGATTTTCATCCTGCCCTGGGGCCTGGATATGGGAGCCGCGGGAGCCGGGCTTGCCACTTTCCTGGGCAACACGCTGGCTTGCTGCTATTTCTTCGTGCTGCTGTTCGTCCGGCGGGGGAAGACCTATGTGTCCGTATCGCCGAAGCTGTTTTCCTTTGATAAGACCATCCTTCTGGGCATATTTGCGGTGGGGATTCCCGCCTGTATCCAGAATCTGCTGAACGTGACCAGCATGACCCTGCTGAACAATTTCTCCGCCTCCTTCGGCTCCGATGTGGTGGCTTCCATGGGGATAGCGCAGAAGATCAACATGGTGCCCCTGAACCTGTTCTTCGGCATGTTCCAGGGAATCCTTCCGCTGGTGGGCTATACCTACGCCAGTAGGAATTACCGGCGCATGAAGGAGACGGTCCTGTACAGCATGAAGCTGGGAATCTGCTGTGTGGCGGTGGTCTCGGTGGGATATCTGGTCTTTGCGGGGGCGTTGGTGGGGATGTTCATGGATAATGAAGTGATTGTGGCTTATGGCAGCCATTTCCTGCGTGGCATGTGCCTGCAGCTCCCCTTTATGTGCGTGGACTTTCTGGCAGTAGGGGTGTTCCAGGCCACCGGCATGGGGAACAAGGCGCTGCTGTTTGCCGTCCTGCGAAAGATTGTATTCGAAATACCGGCACTTTTTATCCTGAATAAAATATTTCCTCTCTATGGGCTGCCCTACGCCCAGGTCACAGCCGAAGTCCTTCTTGCCGGCATAGCCGGTTTCGTGCTGGTGAGGCTGTTCCGGAAGCTGGAGACGCGGACATGATTCCACCGTCCAGAACCATTTTAAAGCATGCATCTTGGAGAGGAGCGCCATGGAAAAATACCTGATTACAGGAGCCACCGGCTACATAGGCTCCATGCTGGCAAAGAAAATCATCTCGTCCCGACAGAAGGTCACCGTCATTGCCCGAAACCCTTCCCGCCTGGACAAAACCATTCTGTCCGGCGCCGAAGCCATCCGGGCAGACATAGCGGACAGAGAAGCCATTCTCCGCATAGCAGGAAAATACGATTACATCATCCACTGCGCCGCCCCGACCAAATCCGTATACATGATATCGAATCCCGTGGAAGTCGCAGCTGCCATTGTAAAAGGCACCGACCATATCCTGAACCTGGCAAGACGATCCGAAGCGAAAAGCATGGTATATCTGTCATCCATGGAGGTCTACGGACAGATATCCAGTCCCCCGGGAAAAAGGACTGCCGAAAACGAGCTGGGCTACCTGGATGTAGCCGACACCCGCAGCTGCTATCCAATCGCCAAGATCATGGCCGAGAACCTCTGCCACGCCTACCATGCGGAATACGGAGTCCCCGTAAAAATCGCCCGGCTGGCCCAGGTCTTCGGAAGAGGCGTCAGACCTGACGACAAACGCGTATTCGCGCAGTTCGCCAACGCCGTCCGCACAGGCTCCGACATCGTCCTCCATACCGCCGGGAATTCCATGGGAAACTACTGCGACCTGGACGAGGCCATAGAAGCCATCCTGTTCCTCCTGCACAATGGAGCCGACTCGGAAGCCTATAATGTGGTAAATGAAAAAAACACCATGCGCATCCGCGAGATGGCGGAGCTGGTGGCGAAAATCATAGCCGGCGGTAGCATAAAGGTGTCCTATGACATCCCGGAGGACAATCGGTTCGGCTATGCCCCGGATACCGAACTGAGGCTGTCCGGCGAGAAGCTGAAGCGCCTTGGCTGGGAAGCCAAATGCAGCCTTGAGGACATGTACCGGAAAATGCTGCGGGATTTTAACGGATAAAAAGGGCAGGCTAGACATAAGATTGAATAAAGTGATATCAAGTTCTGCATCGGGAAGGAGATTGCATGGGAATCTATTTCAATCCGGGAAACAGTGGATTTCAGAGAATCGTGAACAGCGAATATGTGGACAAGACAGGATTGATTCGCCTGATAAATGAGACGATCGGCACGGTAAATAACCTGATATGCGTCAGCAGGCCCCGCCGGTTCGGGAAATCCTTCGCGGCCCAGATGCTCTGCGCGTACTATGACTCCTCCTGTGATTCCCACAGTCTTTTTGACGATAAGGAGATTGCGGGGGCAGAGGGGTATCTGGCTCACTTGAATCAATATCATGTCATAAATCTTGACATTGCCACTTTCCTGTCGGTGGCACAGAGAAAAGGGATTCCGCTGAAGGAAGTGCCGGATATGATTGTTGACGGACTTCTGGCTGAGCTGGCTGAAATTTACCCCGATTGTGCCAGCGGGGGCGGATTTTCGGACAGCCTGGTTCGCTGCGTGGACAAGACAGGAAAGAGATTCGTGTTTGTCATCGATGAGTGGGATGTGCTGATCCGGGAAGCGAAGGGCGATGCCGTGGCGCAGAAACGGTATCTCAGCCTTTTGCGGGAGTGGTTCATTTAATATCCTTCCTTTTGTTTTTCAGAGTTTTTGATTATGATTTCTAAT